>NZ_JACBAZ010000006.1 GCF_013391475.1 Oceaniferula marina
TGATTTCAAGGAAAGCAAAATTGAAATTCAAGTTTGATTGGTGAAAGCCATGTTAAACGAGTAAGACAAGGACTGAGACAAAACTTGGTCATGGTTTTAAATGTAAAAGGAAATATCATTCTCTACAGTTGTCAGCGAACGCTGCGCGTTCAGGTTATCAGTTACCGGATATTAAGTTATCAGTGGTTGATTACTCCGATCTTTGACAAGACCGAAAAACGAACACTCTAATCATCGAAGCCACAAGGCTAGGGTAATTGGAGGTCGCGATACAATCCAGTTAACGGATAACAGATAACTGTTAACAGGAACACGTAGCCCGACCTCTGGTGACCATAGCATGGTGGAACCACCCGGTCCCATCCCGAACCCGGAAGTGAAACGCTGTTGCGCCGATGGTAGTGGGGCGATAGGCCCTGTGAGAGTAGGTCGTTGCCAGGTCTATGCCCGGTTTTTTCCTGACGGAAGAAACCGGGCTTTTTTTGTGCCCTTTGAGCCAAGAAAGGGGGGGAGGAAATACCAAGTAGTCAAACAGACGGGACGATCGCCGAGATGAATGAGTTCTTTGGTAAGGCGCGACGAAGGAATGGTGCGGGCACCATGACTAAGGAGAAACAAAGCCAAAGGAGTCATTCATCCGGAACTCTCATGGATCACGCAGCGCTCTTCCAAATACCTCAACAACGTTCAATCGTCTCGTCTGTTTTGCGGAGTGGTATAAAGCCCCCAGCAAGCGGGTAGCATTCTCAATGAGGGGTCGTTCAGTTCGACCTGCCTCAAAGGTGTTTCAAGCCGAAGGACTCTCCGAAATAGGAGGCTTAGCGTTGCCCTTTTGGCTTGGCGAGCCAAGTGCTTATCTCATCAAGGCTTTTGGTATTGAGCACATCTTCGCGCCGTAGCCACCCCTTACGGGCTACTTTCACGCCAAAAGCCAAGTACTGGAGGTGGTCTGTGTGGTGGGCGTCTGGATTAATCGAAGTGATTACACCTTTATCTCTGGCTTTGTGCCAGTGACGCCAATCCATGTCGAGCCGTCTTGGATTACAATTGAGCTCGATGATGGTTCCGGTTTTTGCCGCACAATCGATTACCTTGTCGATGTTGAGGGCGTAGCTTTTTCTCTGAAGCAGTAGCCTCCCGGTAAGGTGACCAATCATCGTGACGTGCGGGTTTTCCATCGCAGCAATGATCCGGGCTGTCATTTCTTTTTCACTCAGTTGAGTGGAGTTGTGGATGGAGGCCACGCAGTAATCGAGTTGTTCTAATAAACCGTCAGTAAAGTCGAGGCTACCATCTTTGAGAATGTCGACCTCGGTGCCGGCGAAGATTTTGAAATCATCCCACTGTTGATTGAGGGACTTGATATGGTCCAGCTGCCGGAGTAAGCGATCAGGATAAAGTCCGTTCGCTTGAAACTGGCCTTTGGAGTGGTCCGCAATGCCGAGGTATTGCAGTCCGAGGTCCCGGGCTGCCTCTGCCATTTCTTCCAAGGAGTTGCGTCCGTCAGATTCGGTGGTGTGGTTGTGGAACGTCCCCCTCAGGTTGTCCAGTTCGACCAGACGAGGTAGGCTTCCTGCGTCGGCGGCTTCGATTTCTCCTTTGTTTTCTCGTAACTCCGGAGGGATGCGCTCAAGTTCGAGTATCCGATAGATTTGGCTTTCGTCTCTGGCAGCCGGCGGCGCGGGGGTGGTTTTATTTTTTGGCGTAAAACCATATTCGTTCAGTGACCATCCATATTGAAGTGCCCTCGAGCGAAGTGCGACATTGTGTTCCTTGCTCCCGGTGAAATACTGGAGGGCAAAGGGGAACTGCTCGTTAGAGACGGCTCTGAGATCACACTGCAAGCCGTTTTCGAGTCGAACCGAGGCTTTTGTGTCGCCACAGGCAATGATGGATGTGACTTCAGGAAGCTCGGTAAAAAAACGGGTTAAGGCTGCTGGCTGTGAGGTTGCGACGAGGAAGTCGAGGTCGTGTAGGACCTCTTTGCCTCTACGGTAGGAGCCAGCAATTTCGACTCTCAGGGAGTCCGGGTGTTGTTGTAGGGTGTGTTTGATGGTTTCGGCGAGGGGGGCCACCTCTCCGAGCCTGTAAAAGTCGGCGAATTGTTCTTTTAGCTCGATGGCTTCGAGTAGTTTCTCTACAGATTTTTTTCCAAAGCCGGGGAGGCCAGCCACGCTGCCATCGGTGCAGGCTTGTTTGAGCTTGGTGATGGAGTCGATGCTGAGTTTATCGTAGAGTGCTCGAATTTTTTTTGGCCCGAGCCCTTGTAAACCAAAGAGATCAAATAAACCTGGAGGAAACTCAGCTTTGAGCTCGGTCAGAAACGCAAGCTGTCCGGTGCTAGCCAGCTCATGTAGCTTGTCTTGCAGGGCTGAGCCAATCCCTTTGATCCCCTTTAATTCGTTGCGCTTAGCCAGTGAGACGATATCTCCATCGAACTGGCGCACGCTTTCTGCCCCGTTTCTGTAGGCTCTGATTTTGAAGGGGTTCTCACCCTTGATTTCGAGCAATAGGGCGATTTCTTCCAGAACCTGAGCGAGTTCTTCGGGGGTGTTTGCCATGAGGTCGTGAGGTCGAATTGGAGGGGCGTGGGTGGAGAGAGAAACCTTAACGAGGAATCAGAGTGATGCTCTGTGGGTTGTAGTGGTCATTCGGGCTAAACAACCACCCCGGGTTTTTATTGACCACTTCGTAGCGAGTGAGTTTGAATTCCGGGAGGAACTGGTTCGAGTTGACCTCATAGACTTGCTCGCCAGTGTAATGTCCGTACAGACGATATTCGTAGTTTTGATCAAAGCCGTAGCGGCGGCCGGCTGGGCCATTCTCCGGAAGTCGGTCGGGAGTGCGTTTGCTGGATTCATTGATAATCACCAGCTTGGCATTTTTGGCACTTTGTCCTGGTTTGCGCAGGTAGCCCCAGAATCTTGTTTTTTCGACGTAGTACCTGCGACCATAGAAGAAATTACCTTTGGGCTCACTGGCAATGCTTGCCTGCCGTTCCTCAACGCTCGGGCCGCCCATGTTCGGTGAACCGAATCCTCCGCTGCCAACATAGCTGCCACTTGAGGCACAGGATACGACGATGAATGTCCCCAGAGCGGTAAAGAGGGATAAGAATACTGACTTCATGCCGAGGATCATTGAGGATATTGGGGCTCAGGTCAAGACGACTTGCGAGGGATGTCGGGCAGGGCGAATACACTAAGGGGTAACAGCCTTCGCCACTGACAGTGATTTTTTAGAAGGAGCGATAGGTTTTGGGCAAACCTTGATCTTTGAAAATAAAAAATCCTGACAATTCTGTCAGCGCCGCAGGCATCACCGAGATAATCTTCCCAATGGAGGAGCCCGGGATGTCGGGGGGTGATCGTTCAATCGGAGAGTCGTTCGCTCTACAACTGGTCATAAGGGATGGTAAAGGTATCTCCCTCACTCAGTTGGCCACTTTTATATCCTTTCATAAACCAACGCTTACGTTGGGCCGAGGTGCCGTGGGTAAAAAGATCAGGTTGAATCTCTCCACGTGTCATTTTTTGCAGTCGGTCATCACCTATGGCTTCAGCGCACCGAATCGCTTCATCGATATCACCATGTTCAAGAAATTGAAATTGTTCATCAGCATGGTGAGCAAAGACTCCGGCAAGAAAATCGGCCTGCAGTTCAAGCCGCACGGACAGTTTGTTGTATTCCGATTCTGAAATTTTGCCTCTTTGGCTGTGTACCTTGTCAGTGAGGTTCAGCAGATGCTGAATATGGTGGCCCACTTCGTGTGCGACGACATAGGCTTGAGCGAAATCACCCGTGGCACCGAATTTGTCACGCATTTCTTGGAAAAACGAAGGGTCGATGTAAATGGTCTCGTCGGCAGGCATGTAAAATGGCCCCATCCGGGCATCGGCTGTTCCTCCAGCGGTTTGGGTTCTACCGGTATAGATGACCATGTTGGCCGGGCGATAGGATTTACCGTGCGCTGCGAGAATTTTCGACCAAACAATTTCATTGTCGGATTTCATGGTGGCCAGATAGGCCTTCATTTCGGGGTCGGCAGGTGAGGACGACAGGCTTGCCGGTTGCCCTGTAGGCGACATTAAGAGGTTTACCGGGTTGATGTTAAACATGAAGCATGCAACGACTCCTCCGAGAATCAGGAGGATTTTTGTTTTCCTATTGCCTTTGCGAAAGAGTCCAAAAAGGAGGGCTCCAAGAGCCGCATTACCTCCGGATCCCCGCTGAGGTGGTTGACCACGCCGGTCTTCGACGTGGGAGCTTTGTTTTCGTCCTTTCCAGCGCATACCTGATGTGGGCTATTTGTTGGTATTCAGGGGAAGTTCATGGATCAAACCGAGGACTTGATGAAGCTGGCTTTGATAGCTGTTCGGGTATTTTCTTGCAGCCGCGGCTTTATTTTCGAAGTTAATTTTGCCGAGTTGTTTAAAGGCCCTGGATTCGTTTACGGCTCTCTGGTGGATCAGAATGTAGTCGGTTCCCAGTAGGGTTTCGCTGACAGCTTCAATTTTGCTGATTGCCGCGTCGGTTAGCCCATCGGCCCAGGCGTATTGTTTAAAAAACCGGTAAGCTGCGATTTGCTCTCTGAGTTCAATCAAGCGGTTTTGCATGGAATAGGGGTATTTGTGAATGCAGAGTTCTTTGATGGGTTTAAGCACAGAGTTGGGCACATCGGCACTAGGTGCGTAATTGTGGAAGCTCTGGCCGTCCTTGCGCTCAGCGTCGACATATTCGTTTCGCAGCTCTCGGTCCCCGGGGTAGTAGATGACGGACGTTTCTACGATGATTTGGTTGAAATCATCAGCCCGGGAAGCAGGAGTCACCGTAGCCATGGCGATGACGATGGAAAATAAACATTTCATAGCCTCCAACTTAAAACGGGCATGATTTCTGGTCAAGGGGCAAAGTTTCCTAGCCGGACCTCTAAACGAGGTCGAATTCGCTTGCCTCTTGTCTTGGCTCTAGGGTAAGACGTGCCCGTCGACGGGTAGTAAATCGCCCGTTGGTTGTAAAAATAAGGGGGCTGTAGCTCAGTTGGTTAGAGCAGAGGACTCATAATCCTTTGGTCCAGGGTTCAAGTCCCTGCGGCCCTACCTTTATTTTTTTCAAACGCTCTCAGGCGATGGCGGAGAAATCCAGACCACCTGGCACGCATGGCCTTCGCTCGGTTTATAGTGATAATCTTCCTGAGTAATCAGGCTTTTTCCTGATCTGAGATGTTGAGGTAGTAGCGGGTGTATTTGAGTTGACCAGTTTTGATCAATGCACCCTTGGCTACAAGATCGTTGAGATCGCGAGTGACGGTGGTTCGCGGTGCGCCTGTGATGGAAATATAATTTTCGGCGCTGAGTCCGCCTTTGAAGCCGTCGATGCCTTCGCGGAACATACGCTCCAGAACCTTTTCCTGACGCTCGTTCAGCTTGCCGCGCAAGTGGTCGTAGAGCTTTGTTTTCTCGATAATAAACTCGATGCGTTTCTGGGAATTGAGTTGGGCTTCCAGAATGGTTTCAGCAAAATAGACGAGCCATCCGGTGATGTCGTTATCTTTATTGTGGAGTTCCAGCTTTTCATAGTAAGCCTTCCTGTTGCGTTCGATGGTGTAAGCGAGCGCGATCAGGGTCGGCTGTCCGAGACTTTGGGCAAGTGACTTCTCCGCGACGGCTCGGCCAATCCGCCCGTTGCCGTCTTCAAAGGGGTGGATGGAAACAAAATACAAATGGGTAATGCCTGCACGGGTTAGGGCTGGCAAGGCTTGCTTGCCACCTTCCTTGCTCTGCTCGAAAAACTCGATGAAGGCCTTCATTTCCGCGTCCATGCGGGATGAGGGAGGGGCTTCAAAATGCACCGTTGGTTCATACATGGCACCAGAAACGATCTGCATCGGTTCATCATGATCCCGGTAGCCCCCAATCGTGCGAATATCGCGACGACCATTCATCAACATGCTGTGCCACTGCCACAATGTCTCGTGGGTCAGTGGGTTGTCGAAACTCTTGTAGAGATTGACCATCATGGCGGCGACGCCTTGCTCCGTCGGGGGAATGCGGCGGTGGTCGGTCTGGATGCCGAACTGCCTGCCGATGGACGATTGCAAGCTGTCCCGATCCAGAATCTCGCCCTCAATTTTCGAGGTTTTGAGTGCCTCCTCACTGATTAGCTCGACCTTGAGCAAGTTCTTGTCTTCCTCCGAGACGTGCTTAAAAGCTCCGAGGCTTTCGCCTGCGTTGCGGAGAAATTGTGTCTCCAAGCCTTCCAAGGCCTTGCGGTCGAAGGTAAAATGAGGCCAATCTTTTTGCTGCCAGTTCCACATGATGGTGTATAAATCCCGTTTCTATGAACCATATTATCGGTAAAAATGGTTTATAGCAAGCCATTCTATAAACCAAAAGTTGCCCTGTTCTGCCTCGAATTCAGTTCATTTTCCGTTTTAAGATGCCGAAAATGGATTTGTGAAGGTGGAGTTCTCCAGCTTCGGCGCGGTTGATCAGGGCATTGAAATATCCGGCGGGTTTCGTTACTGGGTCATGGACCACAAAGAAATGACTGAAAAATAACGGAGTCTCCGAATTTTAGCTGATTTTTGCTCCATCGGACTCGCCAAACCACCCGCTCCTCGTGGCGCCTTTTCAAACAAGTCCCATCTCAAATGGCACGAACTCGAGCAATACGCATTCGCCATTTTACGATCAAAGAATGGGGCTATGGCGACGAAGCTCCCAAAGCTCTTTAACCCGATAAGGGCTTCGGGCTTGTTGGTAGAGGCGGTATTGATGGCTGCCTGGGGACTGTTGAGACTTCTTTTACATCGAGTTTAAATCACTAAAGATCGAGCCGAAAGTATGTCAACGAGTATGCCAATCTGAACTTCGCTAAAGTAAACAAAAGTGCACGAGATGATTTTTAATTGTTCTCTGTGTCCTTTGTAGAATAAGGGATTGAAAGCCATGTGGGTAAGTTGGATGGGACGAGCCTTCGTCCACACTCAAAGATTAAGTCGTTCGGGTTTTAGTGGAACCTTCGATTGTTTTGACCCATCCGAGGGCTTGGAAGGTGTGGAGGGCTTGGAGGTAACAGGAGAGTGTGTTTTTATGGGGCTCATTCATATTTGGATTGTTTGGGGTGGGCGATGCGAGTGATTTGACAACAGAGTGGTTCTTTGTTGAATGGTTTTATGATCATTGGATTGGATTTCGAACAGGCTGGTCGGTTGGGTCTTAGCAGGCAGAAGGGATATGCTTTTTTTTCTGCAGTCTTTTTCTTCTGTTTGCTGGGGATCTTGGCAACGCCACTGGTTGCTCAGCACGATGCCGGACGTAATGCCGTTCGTTTTTTAGCTGAGGGAAAATACGATCAGGCACTTAGAGAGGTGAACCGTAAAAAGCCCAAGCGCATGAATAGCGATTTGGATCGGGCCGAGCGACAATTTGTGTTAGCCATGCACGCCAGTAAGCAAAAGAAGGTGTCCGAGGCTCTTGAGCATGCAAAGCAAGCGGTTGAATGGGGCCTGCCGTTTGAGCGCTTGCTTGCTGGCCCTCGTGATATTTTATCTCCCTTGTATGATTCGGAGAGTTTTAAAGAATGGAAGGCGAAGCATACGTATTCAGAGATTCTGCATGGGCCCATGCTTGGTGATGTTACGGGAGATTCAGCGAAAATTTGGTTGAGGACCGTTGATGAGGAAGAGATTCGAGTCGAACTGACACAAGATGGCAGCGCTCAGTCGGTGATGTCCTTGCCGGTGAGAAGCCGGGCCGAAGCGGATTATACAGCGGTCGTTCAGCTGAAGGGCTTATCCCCATCGACGCGCTACCGTTATCGTCTTTATCTTGGAGAAAAGAAGAGTGCGGTTTCTGGAGAGTTCAAGACCCAGGTGGCGGGGCGGTCAAAGGGGAAGCAGCGCATTGTCTTTGGTGGAGGGGCTGGATACACGGAAAAGTATGAGCGGATGTGGCATACGATTAAGGATCAGGAAGCTGATGCCATGCTGTTGCTCGGAGATAACGTTTATATTGACCATCCCGAATATAAGGAGACCCAGCAGTATT
This sequence comes from Oceaniferula marina, assembly GCF_013391475.1. NCBI lineage: Bacteria > Pseudomonadati > Verrucomicrobiota > Verrucomicrobiia > Verrucomicrobiales > Verrucomicrobiaceae > Oceaniferula > Oceaniferula marina. The sequence goes on from NZ_JACBAZ010000006.1 coordinate 8,052, forward strand.
GTTATTACAGGCGTCATGCCAGAGCTGAGTGGAAGTCGCTGGTGTCAGGAGTTCCTGTTTACAGCATTTATGATGACCACGACTTCGGAACAGACGATTGCGTTGCTGGTCCGTTGGTTGACCGTCCTTCGTGGAAGAAACCTGTGTGGAATACGTTTTCTCACAATTGGAATAACCCATCATATGGAGGAGGTCGGGAGCAACCGGGGTGTTGGTACGATTTTCACCTTGGTGACGTCCATTTTGTCATGCTGGATTGCCGGTATTATCGGGACTTGAAGGGGAAAAGCATGATCGGGCCGGCTCAGAAAAAGTGGTTGTTTGAGCGCTTGAAAAAAAATAAGGGCCAATCTTCCTTTACGGTGCTGGTCTCATCCGTGCCATGGTCGTTCGGGACGAAGCATTCGTCCAAAGATACGTGGGATGGGTTTCCGGAGGAAAGGGAGGAAATCTTTTCTTTTGTCGAAGACCAGCGTCTCGATGGTGTGTTTTTGATATCAGCAGATCGGCACAGGACGGATCTGTGGAGGACCCCCAGGGAAAGCGGATACCGATTTTACGAGCTTCAAAGTTCAAGGCTGACCAATGTGCATGTGCATCCGCTGATTCAGTCTTCTGAACCATCGGAAATGATTTACGGGTTCAACAAAACTTGCTCATTTGGGCAGCTCGACATCGATACCACAGCGGAAAACCCGTCTGTTGTTTTTTCAATCTATGATATTGATGGAAGATGTCATTACTCTCACAAGGTGTTACGCAGTGAATTGACACACGGAAGCAAGCAAGAGTGAGCGCAGGGAGTATTGGCAGTATGACGGCTTCTGAATATTATCCCATAGAATGTTAAAAAATACGGTGTATGATCCGGCCATGCAGCGTGGAGCACTGGAATGTTTTTGGACTTCGTTGAAGCTGGGGCTTACCTCCTTTGGTGGGCCGGTCGCCCACTTGGGGTATTTCCATGAAGTGTATGTCAAGCGGGAGAAGTGGCTTAGTGACGAGCGCTATGCGGAATTGGTGTCGTTGACTCAGTTTCTTCCCGGGCCGGGAAGCAGCCAGTTGGGAGCTGCGATTGGTTACGAACGCGCCGGCTGGTTGGGCTCACTTGGAAGCTGGCTGGGCTTCACTTTGCCCTCGGCTCTACTGATGATTGGCTTTGCCATTGGGATGAGTAGCGTGCAGGAATGGTTGGGTTTGGGGTGGTTGCATGGCTTGAAAATTGCCGCCATTGCAGTGGTTGTGGTGGCTTTGTTTGGTATGCAGCAGAAGCTATGTACCGGCAAAAAAGAGGCAGTTTTTGCGATTGGTGCACTTTTGGTTTTGATGTTCACCAAACAGGCCTGGGTTCAGCCAGTGGTGATTCTGATTGGTGGGCTGGTCGGAGCTTTTGTGTTCCATGACCGTGCGGCCAAAGAGTGTGGGGAGAGCTTGGAAAAGAGAAGCTTCAAGGCGCGCTGGTGGCATAGTGTTGTTCCCGCCACATTGCTCATGGTGGTTTTGATGGCTGTGCCTGCCATGTTCCCGGAGAGTCGGGATGCCATGGCACTGGGTGGGTTGATGCATGCGGGGGCCTTGGTCTTTGGCGGGGGGCATGTGGTCCTGCCTTTGCTCGAAACCTCGACGGTGGATGCCGGGTTGATGCCCAAGTATGAATTCTTGGCCGGTTATGGTGCGGCTCAGGCAGTGCCGGGGCCGATGTTTACCTTCTGTGCTTTTCTCGGGGCCGTGATGGGCTTGTTTGGTAACCCATGGCTTGGGGGACTTGCGGGCTTGGTTGCTGTCTTTTTACCAGGGATGGTATTACTTGGTGGAGGTCTGCCAGTATGGGACCGAATGAAGCATTTTTCCTGGGCCAGGGCTGGTGTGCGCGGGGCGAATGCCACGGTGGTTGGCGTGCTTGGAGCTGCTCTGGCGGCGATGTTTTTTGGTGGTAGCGTGTCCAGCATTTGGGACGTTCTGGCTATTGTGCTCCTTGTTCTCGCTTTGCATTTCAGGTGGCTCCCGGTTTGGGCGCTGGTGGTATTGGCTGCGGTGATCGGGGCCTTTGGCCTGTAGAGCGACTATTCAGGAGAGCAGTATTGGATAGCCTTGGCTAGAAAGGTAAAGGGGTCATCGGTGCTGGGGACATATTCCTGGCCGATGAAGCCATGGAAACCTGTGTCGGCAATGGCCCGGGTGATGGCGGGATAGTTGAGCTCCTGGGTGGCGTCGAACTCATGGCGTCCAGGAACTCCGGCCGTGTGGTAGTGCGCGATATGCTGGTGGTTTTCCCGGATCGTGCGAATGATGTCTCCTTCCATGATCTGCATGTGGTAGATGTCATAGAGAAGTTTAAAAGAGGGGGAGTTGAGGCGTTCGCAGAGTGAGGCTCCCCAGCTTGTCCGATCGCACTGGTAGTCAGGGTGGTCCACCTTGGAATTGAGCAGTTCCATGACTAGGGTGACTTGGTGTTGTGCTGCGAGTTCAACCATCGGGGCGAGGCCTTTGGCGCAGTTCGCGAGCCCTTCTTCGTCGCCGAGACCATCCCGGTTGCCGGAGAAGCAAATCACTTGTTTCACCCCGAGCTCTGCAGCTGCAGGGATCAGTTGTTGATAGATCCGGCGCAGTGCCGGGTGGTAAGCGGGTTGGTTAAACCCTTTTTCAATGGTTCCGATACCGTCCTGATCCGGGTGGGCTGCAGTGATGGAGCAGGCTAGTCCGAGTTGCTGGACTTCGGGTATCTCTTCCAGTGTAAGTAAGTCGATGCCTGAGATCCCGAGTTGTTGGCATCGGTGGCAGAGTTGGTCGATTGGAGTGGATGCAAAGCACCAGCGGGAAACAGAGTGATGGATCATGGATGGCTTGTAAGTTTCTGGGATTGTATGGGGGGAGGATGGACAGAAAAGAAGGATCTTTGAAAATTGTGCAACTTTGTGGCGCTTTTGGGGTTGGAGGATGACGTAATTACACGGGGAACACTCCCCATCTACACAAACAAAAGAAAAATGATATCATGAAAATGACCGTTCTCGGGCCGATAGTGGCTCTTGTTATTGGAGGAGCCGCAGGATTTATTGCTGGCAAAAACACGGCTCCAGAGCCGGAAGAAAAGGATGCAACGACCACTGATATCCGTTCCATTCGGAGATCGGGTGGTGGTTCGGGCTCCACGTCCGGTGGGGGATCCGCTCGTAGCGTTCGGGTGAAAAGTGCCAGTGAGGCCCTGGCCTTGCCTGGGCAAAATTCCCGCTTGCAGGCGTTAATGGATTATTATGCCAATCTGGATCCTTCACAGTTTGAGGAGGAAGCTGCCAAACTGGAAGATCTGCCATGGAGTGAGCGGATCATGGTCGGTTACCTGTTATTTTCCCGCTGGGGTGAAGAAGATCCCACGGAAGCGCTTGCCTACACCAAGACGATGGGATTTGCCGGTATGTTTGTCAGTGGCACGGTGATGCAGAGTTGGGCGTCGAAGGATCCTCAAGGGGCAGCCCAGTATTACCAAGATAACCCCGGAGAATTTAGAATGAGTGGAATGATGGGTGGCCGGGGCCGCGGTGGTGGAGCCTCGACAGCAGGAGTGATCGCTACGGAATGGGCACGGCAGGACAGCGCAGGGGCTCTCACCTGGGCTCAGTCATTGGAGGGCCGGGACCAGCGCGATGCGATCCGGAATGTTTTTTCCGAGTCCGCCAAGAGTGATCCTTCCGAAGCCGCAGCCATGCTGGGAACCGTGACGGATCCGGAAGCGAAAAAGGAAGCTCAAAATTCAGTTGCCCGTGAGTGGGGTAAACAGAACTGGGAGGATGCCCAGACCTGGATTGCAAGCTTACCTGCCGATGATCAGGCCGGAGCCAGTTCCCAGGCTTTGCGAGGACTCGCCGAGACCGACCCCGAGAAGGCGGCTGGAAATATCAGCATGGTCCCGGAAGGAGAGGCCCGTGACGATGTGATGGAAAGTATTGCCCGTCAATGGGGGCGTGATGACCCGGCGGCCGCAGCTTCATGGGTGATGGCCAATGGCTCTGAGAACGCCCAGAAGGAAAGCATTGAAAGAGTGATGCCATCATGGGTTCAGCAGGATTCTGCCGCAGCCATGGCCTTTATCAATGAGCAACCCGAAGGTGGGCTGCGAGACAGCGCTGCTTCCTCCTATGTGTTTTCGAACCAAGGTGGGGATATTCAGCAAAACCTCAGCCTGGCTGAAACCATCGGAGATGATCGGACCCGCAGCCGGACAATCGGGATGACTGTCGGTGGCTGGATGCGGCAGGACAAGGAGGCTGCCACAAACTATTTGGAAACAACCGAGTCCATCAGTCAGGAATCCAAGGACCGAATCCAAAACTGGTCCAGTGGCGGACGAGGTCGTGGCCGCGGACGTGGTCGTTAATCCTTTGGTGTAAAAAAGTGACGGCAGGTCATGTGTAAGCCTGCCGTCGCGGTGTGACCCTCGAAGCGCCCCTTGCAAAGGTGTGTTTCGAGGGCTTTTTTATTGAGTGAGCCTACTCGGGTTAATGCTCGAGCGGGCTTTCACCCGAAGCGTCGCCGAGGTGGGCGAGTTCTTGAGGTAAGAATTTTTTGAAGCGGGTTTTATCGATCGCTTTCATGTAGGCTTCTTGCGGGGTGACCATTCCGGCCTGGAGTTTGTCCCAGATTGCCTCATCCATGAACTGCATGCCTTCGGCTTTACCACCGATGATGACGTCGTAGAGTTTTTGGGTGGCTCCTTCCCGGATAATGGCGGAAACCGCGGTGTTGGCGAACATGATTTCGTTCACCGCACAGCGACCTGGTTTGTCGCAGCGTTTCATCAATAGCTGGGCTACCACACCACGCAGCGAGGCTGCCAGCATGGTTCGGACCTGGGATTGTTGGTCGGCTGGGAACACGTCGACAATCCGGTCGACGGTTTTACGGGCGTTGTTGGTGTGCAGCGTGCCGAAGACGAGCAGGCCGGTTTCGGCCGCAGTCAGTGCAAGTGAGATGGTTTCGAGGTCACGCATCTCACCCACGAGCACAATATCGGCATCCTCCCTCAAGGTGGCCCTGAGCCCATCGGCAAACGATGGGGTTTGGATCGGGACTTCCCGCTGGGTAATGATCGATTTTTTATTGCTGTGAACAAACTCGATTGGTTCCTCAATGGTGATGATGTGGCGGTTGTAGTTGCTGTTGATGTAATCGATCAGGGCGGCAAGTGTGGTTGACTTTCCTGATCCCGTGGGGCCGGTGACCAGAACCAAGCCGGATCGCATGTGGCCGAACTCCTTGACCACAGCTGGGATGTTGAGGTCTTCCAGCGAGGCGATTTCCGTTGGGATCAGTCGGAAGACAGCGGCCAGGCCGTTTTTTTGTTTAAGGTAATTGCAGCGGAAGCGGGATTGCTCGTCCATGGAATAGGCGAAGTCGAGGTCGCCGGTTTTCATGTAGAGTTCGTAGGCTTTCGGGTCGCAGATGCTTTGCAGGAGATTGCGGATGTGATCGTGAGTCAGAAGTTCCTGGTCAGGAATGACATTGATCGAACCGTGAACCCGGACTTTCGGATACTCGCCTTCGCTGATGTGGAGGTCGGAACCTCCGGATTGAACGAGGTATTGCAGTAATGGATCAAGGGCGGCCATGGCAGTAAATCAAAAAAAGTGTGTAGATGAAAAATGGGAATGTTTGGACGGGGCCGCTTAGAGGGCAAAAAATTGGCGCATCTGGCCCTTGTCTTCAGAGCGGAACATGGCTTCTTCTTGAGAGATGAGGCCTTTGACGTAGAGGTTACGAAGTGAGTCGTCCATGGTGATCATGCCGACATTTTTACCGGTCTGCATGATGCCTGGCAGCATGAAGGTTTTTCCTTCTCGAATACAGTTGGCTACGGCCGGGGTGTTCACCAGTAGTTCCAGAGCGAGTTCCCGGCCATTGCCGTCGAGTCTGGGGACGAGTTGTTGAGAGATGATGCCTCGCAGGGACTCCGAGACCATGATGCGGATTTGGTCCCGCTGGTCCGGGGGGAAGACGTCGAGGATTCGGTCCAGGGTTCGGGGGGCGTTTCCTGTGTGCAGGGTCGCCAGCACCAAGTGCCCGGTTTCAGCAGCGGTCAGTGCGAGCGAGATCGTTTCGAGGTCGCGCATTTCCCCCACAACGATGATGTCGGGGTCTTCCCGCAGGGCTCCACGCAGGGCTTTGGGGAAGGATTCGGTATGCGTGTGCACTTCGCGTTGGTTGACGTGGCAACTTTTCGATTCGAGGATGTACTCAATCGGGTCCTCCAGGGTCAGGATATGGTCCTGACGGTCGCCGTTGATGAAGTCGGCGATGGAGGCGAGCGTTGTGGATTTTCCGGAGCCGACGGATCCGGTGACCAGTAGCAGGCCGTTTTGGTAACGGGTCAGCGGAAGCAGGGACTCAACGGGTAATCCGAGTTGCTCCATAGTGCGCACTTCGGTATCAATGATACGGAAGCAGATGTCGTAGCCGAGCCGTTGTTTGACAACGGATGCCCGGAAACGCCCCTGGGCGTTTTGGTAAGCAAAATCGACATCGCCCTTGTCCTGGAGCCGATTCCACTCGGCTTCGCCCAGGAATGATCGGGTGAGTTGTTCGGTATTTTCTGGGGTAAGGTGGGCGGCACCTTCCCAAATCGGCTGAAGTTGGCCGAAGCGCCGCCATGCCGGAGGGTAGGCGGTAGGAAGGTGGATATCAGAGCACTGGTATTCAATCCCCACTTGGAGGTATTGATCAACGTGGTCGTAAACCGGGATGTCAGACATGTGTGTAGGTAGGTTGCTTGGTTTTCTGCAAACTAGTCCATTGTCTGTGCTTGGAAAGGGCGAATTTAAATTTTTTGTTGGGTTGGATGGCGATTGTCCATACATGCATGGACAATGGCTAGGCATCGAGGTGCTCGCCACATTTACGGCAGTAAATGGCGTCGCGTAGGTGTCCATGAACACCGCAGCCGGGGCAGGCATCCGTTGTTTCGTCCTTATACATGGCTTCGCGGACCATGTCGCCGGCCACGATGCCCGTGGGCACGGCAATGATGGCGTAACCGGTCAGAACCATCAGGGCGGTGATCAATTTGCCCAGGGCTGAACAGGCGACGACGTCACCGTAGCCAACGGTCGTGATGGACACGATGGCGTAGTAGATGCTGATTGGGATACTGGTGAACTGGGAGCCCTCCTTGCCGGATTCGACAACGTACATCACGGTTCCCGCCAGGATGGCAAAAATAAGCACGGCGGTGAAAAAGACCGTGATTTTGGCGCGTGAGGCAGCCAAGCCGCGAAGAATGACGTCGGCACCACGGACGTGGCCAACCATTTTGAGGACCCGAAACATCCTTAACAGGCGCAGCGTGCGAATGACCGCAAAATGACTGTTGGCTCCGGAAATCAGGTAAACGTAGCCTGGAACGCAGGAGAGTAGGTCAACGACGCCGTAGAAACTGAAAATATACTTCCATGGTCGACGGACCAGCCAGATGCGCAGAAGGTATTCAAGGGTAAAGGCGATGGTGAAAGTCCACTCGGCAAAAATCAGGAAGTCATGGTATTTTTTGCTGAATTCCGGGATGCTTTCGAGCATCACGACAATCACGCTGGCTCCGATGAACCAGAGTAGGGCGATGTCGAACACTCGTCCCGCCGGGGTTTCCGCTTCGAAGATGATTTCCCAAAGGCGCTGTTTGAAGTTTCCACGGTGGGACGAATGGTGGGGGTTTTCGCGTTCCGGGTCGGAGTTGGAATGTTGATCAGGCACCTCTTGATAATGAGGAAATGTTGATGAAATGTCAAACCGCAGCTTCGGTGCTGTTTTTGCTTGTTTGGGTAAGGTCTTGAGTGTGAAAACACACTCAAACTCAGCTTTTTATGAAACGGGTGGAGATTTGGGTTGACATGTGAAGGGCTTCCTCCTAGCTTGCGCGCCCCTCGTCAGGAGGTGGGCAGGTCGTCTGCCCTGGGAAACCCGCATTAACAACGCAAATTATTAATTAAAAGTATGAAAACTTTTTCAGCCAAAGCTCAGGATGTTGAGCGTAAATGGTACGTGATTGACGCCGAAAACAAGGTGCTCGGTCAGGTAGCCGTCGAGGCCGCGAATCTTCTTCGCGGAAAGAACAAGCCCATTTTCACCCCTCACGTTGACACCGGCGATTTTGTCGTGATCACCAATGCTGAGAAAGTGGTTCTTACCGGAAACAAGGAATCGGACAAAATCTACACCCGTTATACTGGTTACGTTGGTAACCAAAAGGTGGAGACTCCTAAGAAGGTGCGTGCCCGCCGCCCCGAGCTTTTGCTTGAGCGTGCTGTTCGCGGCATGATTCCTCACAACAAGCTTGGTGATGCGATCTACAAGAAGCTGAAAGTGGTGGTTGGGCCTGAACACGGTCACGATGCCCAGCAGCCAGAAGCCTACGAAGTTAAGTAACCCGCGTTTGATCCTATAACCTTTTATTATTTTTATTCCAATGAGCGAAGCAACAACACACTGCGCCACCGGACGTCGCAAGACATCCGTCGCCCGCGTCTGGGTTACCCCCGGCACCGGTAAGATTACTGTCAACAACAAGACATTCGAAGACTACGTTCCTACGGTGACGCTTCAGAATGCCGTGCTTGAGCCATTCCAAAAAGCCAATCTGGTCAACAAGTTTGACGTCAAGGTTGTCGCCAAAGGAGGTGGACTCGCCGGTCAGGTCGGAGCCATCCGCCTCGGTCTCTCCCGTGCCCTTTGCGAATACGACGAAGAGCTTCGTCCTGCTTTGAAAGAAGCCGGTCTGATGCGTCGTGATCCTCGCCAGAAAGAGCGTAAGAAATACGGTCAGCCAGGTGCTCGTAAGAAGTTCCAGTTCTCCAAGCGTTAATACTCGCTACGATCGAAACCTATTATCTATTCAAGAAATATGTCCAAGCACGCATCTCTCAAAGTTGGCGGTGGAGCCAGTGGCAAGCGTTCCGTTCTCAAGCGGTTCGAGCGGATTAAACTGCTCAAAGAGCGCGGCCAGTGGAAAGAAGGCAAGAGCCCGATCGGTCTGCCTAAAACCAAGCCTGAAGCGTAAGTCGGGAATGCTCCCGGCAACACGCCACATTATTTTCAACCCGCCCCGTGGTATCCATCGGGCGGGTTTTTTCATCCTGAGTTTATTCCCAAATCTTTTCTAACCGACTTTTTCATCATGGCAACCACCGGACAAGGCATTCGCCTTAACAAGTATCTCGCATCCTGCGGCGTCGGATCCAGACGTGCCTGTGATGCGATCATTCAAGAGGGGCGCGTGTATGTGAATAACGCGGTGTGTATCAATCTTGCGACTCGGGTTGTTGCTGAAGATGTGGTTCGGGTGGGGCGTAAAGTGGTTCGGCCACGATCGACGGAAGTGATTTTGTTGAACAAGCCAAGAGGCTTGGTTTGCACCTCCAGTGACGAGCTGAACAGGGAGACGGTTTACAGTATTTTACCGCCAAAGTATCGACATCTGAAACACGTCGGGCGTTTGGATATGGATTCCGAAGGTTTGTTGGTGATGACCAATGATGGTGAGTTGGCTTTGTCATTGACTCACCCTCGACAGAAGGTTGAAAAAGAATACCTGGTGACTTTGGATCAATCGTTTTCGAACGAAGTGATCGATCAATTGATTGCAGGTGTGCACACTCCGGAAGGTCGGGCTTCTGCCAAGTCGGTTCGCAGGGTGTCTTCACGCCGGGTTCGGGTGGTATTGGTTACGGGGATGAAGCGCCAGATTCGTATGATGTTTGAGGCTCTGCATCTGAAGGTGACCAAGTTGGTTCGGGTTCGTATTGGCACACTGGTCGGAGAAGGTCTTGAACTTGGGAAATGCCGGGTGCTCGACGAGGAGGATATTCAGGCGCTGCAGACCAATCCTGAACCCGCTAAGGGGAGGAGCGACCGTGGATTTGATGCCGGCAAAAAGCCCGGACTTGCTAGAAAGCCCGGACGTCGTCCGGCAAAAAAAATGGGTCGCCCCGGGGGAAAAAGGAAATCTCCAAGAACGACGGGTAATTCGGTGAAAAAAAGGAGAAAGTAAGACGAAAAGGAGAGTTGTCGGATCAGGTTAATTAGGTATGGTTTTCGGACTTGGTAAAACCAAACCCTAAGATCATGAGTAAAAACATCGAAAGTCACCTGAGCGAAGACCGCGAATTTAAACCCTCCAAGGAATTCTCCAAAAAAGCCCGGATTTCCAGCATGGCGCAATACAAGCGCATGTACAAGGAGTCGATCGAGAAGCCTGCCACCTTCTGGGCGCGTGAAGCCAAAGAGCTACAGTGGTCGAAGCAATGGACCAAGGTGCTTGACTGGAAGGCTCCGTATGCCAAGTGGTTTGTTGGCGGAAAGACCAATATTTGTGTGAATTGCGTGGACCGCCACGTCGAGGAAGGACGGGGCACCAAGGCTGCGATCATTTGGGAGGGCGAACCTGGTGACAAGCGCACTTTGACCTATCAACAGCTTCAGCGCGAAGTGTGTCGATTTGCGAATGTGCTGCAGGCCAATGGAGTAAAGTCCAAGGACCGGGTGTTGATTTATATGCCCATGACTCCCGAGGCTAGTATTGCGATGTTGGCCTGTGCCCGTATCGGGGCGGTTCACTCCATTGTGTTTGGTGGGTTTTCCGCAGAGTCGATCAAGGACCGTTTGGAGGATTCCAAAGCCGTGGCCGTGATTACGGCGGACGGAGGTTGGCGTCGTGGCGGGGTGATCGATCTTAAAGCCAATGTGGATGACGCTCTGAAAGGGGACAAAACGGTCAAAAAAGTCATTGTGCTCAAGCGCACGGAAAATGAAGTCAAGATGAAGCGGGGCCGTGATGTTTGGTGGCATGAAGAAGCCGCCAAGGTTCCGGCGACGCACAAGGCAAGGGCATTCGACAGCGAGCATCCCTTGTTCATTCTTTACACTTCGGGCTCGACCGGAAAGCCCAAGGGGATTTTACATACAACCGGGGGATACATGATCAGCACGTACACCACGTGTAAGTATATTTTTGATATGCGTGATGATGATGTTTACTGGTGCACCGCTGACGTTGGTTGGATCACCGGGCATTCTTACATCACTTATGGGCCGATGCTGAATGGCGTGACTCAGGTTATGTATGAGGGAGCTCCTAATTTCCCTGACTTTTCGCGCTTCTGGCAAATCGTCGAAGAATACGGGGTGACCATTTTTTATACTGCCCCGACCGCTATCCGTGCCTTTATCAAGGCGGGTGACGAGCTCGTGGAGAAACATGACTTGTCATCATTGCGCTTGCTTGGAACCGTCGGTGAACCGATCAATCCGGAAGCTTGGATGTGGTATTACGATAAGATCGGTGGTGGCCGTTGTCCGATTGTCGATACCTGGTGGCAGACGGAGACCGGTGCCATTATGCTTTCGCCATTGCCTGGGTGCACCCCGATCAAACCGGGGACCGCTACACTGCCTTTCTTTGGGGTGGATGCTGCGATTCTGGATGAAACAGGTCAGGAATGTAAGGCGAACGAAGGTGGGCGACTGGTCATTCGCCAGCCATGGCCGTCGATGCTTCGGACGATTTACGGTGACAAAAAGCGATATAAAGATACCTACTGGAGTGATTACTCCGGGATGTACACTGCGGGAGATGGAGCGCGCCGCGATAAGAAAGGAAACTTCTGGATCGTGGGCCGTCTTGATGATGTTCTCAACGTTTCAGGGCACCGCCTGGGAACGGCGGAGGTGGAGAGTGCTTTGGTGTCACATAAAGCGGTTGCCGAGGCTGCCGTGGTGGGTCGGCCACATGATATCAAGGGGCAGGCCGTAGTTGCTTTTGTCTCCTTGCGAGCTGGAGTGGAAAGCTCGGACGCCTTGTTGAAGGAGGTTCGGGATCACGTTGGTAAAATCATCGGAGCGATTGCCAAACCTGACGATGTTTATTTCACTCAAGCCTTGCCAAAAACCAGATCAGGGAAGATTATGCGCCGCCTTCTTAAGGAGCTTGTTGCCACTGGTAAAGCCACGGGTAACATGACCACCCTTGAGGATATCAATGTTGTCCGAAACCTGGAAGCGCTGGTTCAGAAAAAATAGCGCGTTTCAGATTTGACCCACAGAGATGAACACCTCCCGTTACATTATTTCCAGAATCCTGCTATCCTTCGGATGGCACCGCAAAAACAGACGTCTTACCGAGGCGGCCGATGAGATGCATTTGCTTCGACAGGCCGAAGAGATCCTTGGTGAAGACGTTTGGGAGCTCGCCGAGGATATCGAGGAGATCAGCGTGGAATACTGGAGCTTGCGCAAGCTGAAAATGGATGTGGCCAAGCTCAAGGACGCTATTCAGGAGGCAGATGTCTTGTTGAGCTCCTCGCATGAGGAGCGCAACGTGATTCTCACCCAGACCAACAAGGAGTGTCAGGCGCTCGAAGCCAAGCGTAATGACTACATCAAGGGATCGGAAAAACTGATCGCCAAGAGGGATCGGACAGTGGCCGAGGCCAAGCAAATCAAGCGAAAGTTTGAGGCTGCCCGAACTAAAATTCAGGTTCTGGGACGAGAAGGCGGGAACGAGGAGGTGATCGCCGGGGAGCGCCAAAAAGTGGAGCAGTATAAAAAAGAATTTGGAGAGCTTAAAAAGCAGAGGGATGTGATTGGGGCCCAAGTGGCAGCATTGGATGAGAAAATCATGCATGTTGAAGAAACCTTGGGGCACGATCGTAAGCGTTTGCGTGATGAAGCCTCCAGTGCTTATCAGAGCATCGGTAAGGCGAATCGGGATATTTCAAAATTGGCGGCCGAAGTGGGTGCTGTGGAGGCTGAGATGAAATTACATTTTTGTGAAATCGGGCGTTATGTTAGTCACCATGTTGGTATGGACGAGACGTGCACCCGCATCTGCAAAGACCACGCGCACTTGGTGGCCCAAATGCAAAGTTTGCGCAGTTCGATTGCCTTGAACCACAAGTTGGCGGCGATGGCCAACGTCTGATATCTGAGTGGAGGTGCGATAGTGGGGCCTTGCGACCGCTCTGTTATGCAGTAGGCGTGGATTCCATGTCATGACGTGAGCATTCGCTTCTTGCGATGCTTGAGTGTTGCCTTCAGAGTGGCTGGACACGATGGCGAAACGAACGACAGCGCAGACCGGTATTCTCTATGACACTCGGTACACCGAACATGATACGGGAGATTTACATCCTGAAAATGCCGAGCGTTACGTCGCCGTGATGCATTCGTTGAAGGGATTGAGGCAGGAGAATCGAGACCGTTTGTCTCGTCTCGGTTGGATTCCGGCGGAGATCGGGGATGTCTTACTCTGCCATGAAGCGTGGTATCATGACGTGGTGCGGATGGATGTGGATCAGTTCGCTGAGGTTCTGCGCACTGGGGATACGGCGATTTGTCCTGAATCTTATGATGTGGCGATGGCCGCGGTTGGTGCCTCGTTATCGGCTGTGGATGCGGTTTGTGAAGGGGGGTTGGCAAATGCATTTGCTGCTGTGAGGCCTCCGGGTCACCACGCATCTCAAGGGAAAGGGATGGGTTTTTGTATTTTCAACAATGTCGCGATTGCGGCCCGGCATGCCCAGAAGCGCCATGGAATGAAGCGGGTGGCTATCCTGGATTGGGATGTGCATCATGGGAATGGAACCCAGGATATTTTTTATGATGATGCTTCTGTTTTGTTTGTCTCTAGCCACGAAGAGGATCTCTTTCCTCATACCGGATCGCCTGAGGAAACCGGAGGAGGAGAGGGGGTGGGCTTGACGGCTAATTTTCCGGTTGCTTCCGGTGTTGGGGGCGATGTGCTGCTTCCCTTGTGGCGAGACAAGATCGGTCCATTGGTTCTGGATTTTAACCCTGATCTGATTGTGATATCGGCGGGGTTTGATGCACGTGTAGATGACCCCGTCGGTATGCTGGCATTGACTGACCAAGATTTTGCCGAACTCACCGGCATGGTTTGCGCATGGGCGGATGCCTGTTGTGATGGTCGTGTGGTTTCAATTCTCGAAGGTGGCTATGACCCTCAGGGGCTTGCTTCTGCGGTGAATGCGCACGTTGGAGCCTTGATGCAAGCTGGTAATACCATTTGATCAGTTAAATTGGCTGAATGGCACTGAAGGTTTTCGATTTTAACTAGGCACAAGGAAGGCGCATAGCGGGCTATGCAACTGACGCGCAACAACGGTAAAATCTAAAAGATTCAGTGCCCCCTTGCCGTTCAGCTTGCTGACTGACTCATCATCTTAACCCCAAACCATTCTGCCAATTTAACTGGGAGAATGGTATAAGGTGTCGGGGAGTTCTCCATCATGACCTGATACTAGCGCTTCTGTTGTTTGAGGTGCAGGTGCAGGATTCGCGAAAGCTCATGGTGGGCTTCGGGGTGCAGGTGGGCTTCGTGGTTTGCGGGGACGATTTTTTCCGATGCCGCGCCTTCCATATGGGAACTCCAGTAGGGCACGACGCCGTCCGAACTTTTTGCCGGATTATTTTTTCCTCGGTCACCAATGATTGAGTGGTAGGTGACCTTTTGGCTGAATGGTTGATCGATCAAAAATTTCAGCGACGGGTTGTTGGGTTTGAGTCGGCTGATGGAGTCTGCCGGACCATCGCTATTGATCAGGGATCGGCCGAGTTCCGTCATGTTTTCGGCGGTTGCCGAGACCTGCAGGCTGATGATATTTTTGGGAAGAGTGATTAGCGACGCTCCGATTCGGCCAATCCAGTTGTTTGCCAGTTCGCTGCCTCGATGGGGGGTTGCGACAAACACAACCCTGTCGATAGGTTCGAGGACCGGGGGCGAAAAGAGAGGGCGTGCCCGGGCCATGACGGATTGGGGGTCGTTGATCGTTTCCGAGGAGTGCTTGAAGAGCCGGTTCCAAAGATCTTCGTCAAATTGGCGGCTTTGCACGGAGGAAAGAATGCCACCCATGCTGTGACCAATAAGCACCGTCCGATTGAGTTCACGGTTGGCGTCGACATTGTGCTGACGGTAAAAAGTCAGGAGTTTACTCCGCAATTCGGTCCCCGTGACCAAGGGGGAGATGCTGGTGGGGTAGAAGTAGTAAAAAAACTGGTAGTTCTCCCGGATGGTTTTGTCGGCCAAGAGAAAGTTGGTGGGGGTGGTCCAGGTTGAGGGTTGTGAAATCAAGCCGTGGATGAAGATGACTGGGATTTTACCGGGGTCGTAGGGACCCAGAGAAAAGAGCCCGGACCCGCGGTTGAACTTTTGCGGGGCCAGAGCGATACTCAGCCCGAGCAGTGAGGATTCACTATCCATGGTGGCTGCAACGGCTGCCGAGTAGTCGGCCGAGAGAGGTCTGGGAGATCCGGTGATTCGGGTCTGGTCGGTTTCCAGTAGGTTGGTCAATGTCAGTCGGGCGTGGCCCGGGCGAGGGTAATCGATGATGGCATTGACCGGGATGTGCATACCATCCGGTGACAAGAGCGGGTTGTGTTGTTTTCTCTCGGGGCTTGGGGATTGGCTGCCGATGATGGCCGCTCCCAATCCGGTGGAGGTGTAGTGGTTGGCTCCAACGTTGCCGTAGACGTGGGTGTCGATAGGATGAACCTCATCAAAAAACGAGGGATGGAGCGTGTGCGGACTCTCAGTGTTGAAGTTGAGGGTTCTTCCACCGAGTTGGACACCTTGCATTCCTTTCTTGAGTTGGCGACTGTGAACCAGAAGTTCCGTCGTCTGGCCAACAGCGTGGATGTAGAGTTGGTGCGCGATGATCAGGCGTTTTTTCTCACCCC
This sequence comes from Oceaniferula marina, assembly GCF_013391475.1. Lineage (NCBI taxonomy): Bacteria > Pseudomonadati > Verrucomicrobiota > Verrucomicrobiia > Verrucomicrobiales > Verrucomicrobiaceae > Oceaniferula > Oceaniferula marina. Next base: position 23,787 of record NZ_JACBAZ010000006.1, read on the forward strand.
AGTAGGCTCGTTCGGAGGGGTTTGCATTGTCACGGACGACGGGCCAGAGGGTTTCGGCAGCCTTCAGATAGTGGGCCGCTGCTTGTTCCCGGGATTTCCCTAGGCTCTTTTGTGCGCGGAAGACCTCTCGCTCTGCGATGGCGATGCGTTCGTCGTTACTGCTGGGCGTTTTTCTCCCCTGCATTTGCATGCATTGGATGTAATAGAGTGAACTTCCGGACATCCACGCCCGGTTCAAGGTAGAGGCCGGAGCATCGTTGTAGGCGATGTATGTTGGAGATGATCGAAAATACGGGTCCTGGGTGCAGGCACCCAAGAGCAGAGCCGCGATCAGGCCGGTCAGGAAATGCGAGTAGCGCAGGATGCTTGACATAAGAGAGCCATTTTCCTGACTGGCCCGTAAACATCAAGGTCGAAATTGCCGCTATTGTGCCTGAATACTGGTGATGGCAATGGTAAAGACAATATCTTCGACCGAGGCTCCGCGGGAGAGATCGTTGACGGGTTTGTTTAGCCCCTGCAGCACGGGTCCCATGGAAATAACATTGCCGGCTCGCTGCACCGCCTTGTAGGTGGTGTTGCCTGTATTGAGGTCAGGGAAGATGTAGACGGTGGCATCACCTGCTACGGCACTGTTGGGTGCTTTGGTTTTGGCAATGCTGGCATTACTCGCTGCATCATATTGCAGCGGGCCGTCGACCATGATATTGGGTTGGAGCTCCTTGACCCTTGCGGTGGCGGTCCTGACTTTATCCACATCACTGCCGGATCCCGAATCGTGAGTGGAATAGGAAATCATGGCCACGCGGGGGTCGATTCCAAAGGCCTTGGCGGTGCTGCTGCTCTGAATCGCAATGTCGGCAAGTTGGCTGGCATCAGGATCCAGATTGATGGCACAGTCTCCGTAAACCAGAACCTGGTCGGGAAGGCACATGAAAAAGACGGATGAGACACTGCTCACTCCGGGTGCGGTGCGGATCAGTTGCAGCGCAGGGCGGATCGTATCGGCTGTGGAATGAATGGCTCCAGAGACCAAGCCGTCAACGTGCCCCTCGGCAAGCATCATGGTGCCCAGTGTAATGTTGTTTTCCAGACGGCTGACCGCTTGTTCCTTGGAGAGGTTTTTGTGTTTCCGTAGCTCCATGAAAGAGTCGATATAGCGATCCCGATAGTCCTGTGGGTCGAGAATTTCAATATCTGTCGGGAAATCGATCCCCAGGGTTGCGGCCGAGTTGAGGATGTTGGCGTGGTTCCCCAGTAGGACAGGCTTGGCGACGCCTCGCTTGTGGCAAATGACCGCTGCCTCGATCGTGCGGGGCTCTTCTCCTTCGGGTAAGACAATCCGCTTGGGGTTGCTGCGGGCAATCTGGCTGATCTGGTGTCGGAATGCAGGTGGTGAAAGTCGTGGTTTATTCGGCGTTTCGCTGTATTTCTGGAGCCACTGGGTGTCGAGGTGGCGGGCAACGTGGTTGACCAGATGTTCCAAGCGGGCGGTGTCGTCTGTCGGGATCTCGGGGTTGAGGGATGACAGGACATTGGCGGTCTCCAGAGAGGACGTGGCGGTGGTCATTACGGGGAGCCCGGAATCGATGCCGGCTTGGCAGAATTCGAGCACGGCCTCGGATGGATGGGTGTCTCCGGTGAGAATCAGGCCTGCGATGGGGATGCCGGTCAAGGCTGCGTAGCAGGTGCTCAGAATGATATCCGAGCGGTCGGCAGGGGTCACGATGAGGGAGCCGGCGTGAAAGGTATGGGTGACGTGGTCAATGTTTCGGGCGCAGAGGTGGGTGCTGGTGACCCTGCGGGTGTTGATTTCGCCTTCGTTGAGAATTTTGGCATTCAGAGGCTCAATGAGGTCCGAGGTCCTGAGTTGGGTGAGCCGGGCATCGTATGGGATCAATCCAAGTAATTTGAGTTCTCCGTTTTTCAACGGGAGTGTCTCATTGGTGAGGTCGATGTTGGGTTTGCTCTCTTCGGATTGGTCCTTGTTGTTTTGATTGATGATCGCTCCGAGAACGCGGTCGTTGTGGTTGCGGTCGATGGCCTCACAGGCGGAGTCGAGTCGACGGCAAATACGTTTTTTTGCTTTCTCCAGACATTTGCCTTTGGCTGAAGCGACGAAGATGACTTCGGCGTTGAGTGCGTGGGCGATCCTCGGGTTGAGGGAGTTCAGAAACTGGTTTTTCGAGGACGCCTGCAATCCTTCGACGATAACGATATCGGCATTCTCGGCTGCTTGCTGGTATTTTTCAGTGATTTGTTCCAGCAGGGTTTCACTTGCCCCGGAAGCGAGCATCATCTCGGTTTCCTCCATCGAAATGGGTTCGGGGGGCGTCAGTGATGTGGTTGTTTTGATGTAAGCGGTCGAGAGATCTTCGCTTTGCTCATGATAAGACTGACTGATGGGCTTGAAAAAGCTGACGTGGATTCCCATCCGGTCGAGGGCTCGGACAAGCCCGATCGATGTCGAGGTGAGCCCGGCGTGGTCTGACAGGGGGACAACGAGAATGGTGTGCATGGTGAAGCGTGGTTCGGTGGCTTTGTTAGTGTAGGGGAACTGGATTGTGACTTATCCGTGCAAGGTTTGCTCGGTGAGTCGGGCAATCATCAGCTCTTCTCTGGTGGGGATTACCACGGCAGTGGCTGGGCTGTCATCGCAGGTGATAACGCCTCGGTGGTTCTTGCCGTGGTTGGGGTTGCGCTCAGGATCGATATTGAGCCCCAGGTGTTGGAGGTGTTCCATGATCCTGGCTCTGGTGCGGAAATCGTTTTCTCCGATGCCGCCTGTGAAAATCAAGGTGTCGAGTCCTCCTGTGGCGACGGTGAGTGCCGCCAGGGATTTGGCGGCGCGGTAACAGAAGATTTCTACCGCCATGGCCGCTTCATGGCAGCCGTCGTCGGCATGTTTGCGGCAGGTGCGCATGTCATTGGATTGTCCGCTCAATCCGAGTAAGCCGGATTGCTTGTTGAGTAGATCGGAGATCTCCTGGATGCTCATGTTGAGTTGTTCACCAAGAAAGATCAGCAATCCGGGGTCAATGTCTCCGCTGCGGGTTCCCATGACCAGACCTTCCAAGGGGGTCAGGCCCATGGTGGTGTCTACGCTTTTGCCATTCAGGATGGCCGTAGCCGAGCAGCCGTTGCCGAGGTGGGAGCTGATGATTCTGGATTGCTCGATTGGGAAGGCGAGTTGGTCTGCTGCGGCCTGGGCGACGTAGCCGTGGCTGCTCCCGTGGAACCCGTAACGGCGCACCCCGTGATTGCTGTAGAACTCACGGGGAATGGCATAGAGGTAGGCGTGCTCCGGAAGCGTTTGGTGGAATGAGGTATCGAAGACCGCCACCTGCGGGGTGTCGGGGAAAATTTGTTGGGCCACCTTGATTCCCAGCAGTCCACTGGGGTTGTGTAGTGGTGCCAGATGATTACAGGATTCGATGATTTGCAGGGCTTCATCGTTGATTAATGCAGGGGCTGTGAAGTGTTCCCCGCCGTGAACCACCCGGTGCCCGACGGCGTCCGGTTGTTGTTTGAGCACCTTGTGTTCGTGGAGTTTTGAGATGGCGAGCCTGAGCGCCTGCTCGTGAAGTTCGTCCGGAATATCAATTTCGAGTTCCTGTTCCGGGAGGTCGAGTTCCAGTCTGGCACCGGGGGTGCCAAGCCGTTCGGCCATTCCGGAGGTGACGGGTTCAGGTGCCGATCCGTCGTAAAGAGCGAAGCGAAGAGAGGATGAGCCTGTGTTGAGGACGAGAGTGAGCATAGCCTTGGAAAAACTGGGCGTAAATTGCTCCTTCCGAATCGGACTTGCAAGGGGAAACAATGAGCCGTTTAGCCCATACTCTATGCATGTTTTGCCTGTGTGTCCACGTTGGGAATGGGGAGGGCTGAAGAAACGCCTCCAGCTCGTGGTCTTGCTGTGATTTTATTCACCAAGTGCTGAACGTATCGCATTGCCCAGAACCGGATCCTGATGGGGGAAAACCGTCCTGAGATCGAGCTTAAGTTGACCTTCTTCGATGCTGCCGACAACGGCAGGTGTGTGGGCCCGCAGTCGTTTGCTGAGTCTGGTAACCGAGCCATTTTCAGGTGTCAGGCTGATGCAGATGGACGGGATGGATGATTGGGGCATGGTACCTCCTCCGGTGCGGGCGGTGTTCTGGCTGATCGTGCAGGATGCCTGAAGCTGGGCAGGCAGGCTCTGGATGATGGTTTCAGCGCGAGTGGTCAGTGATTCGGTGCTGGCCGCAATAAAATTGAGGGTTGGGACGTCGGTTTTTTGCGGATGGGAGCGGGTATGAAGGTAGGTGTTGATGCACTCCTGAAGCACGGTGAGAATCAATTTATCACAGCGGACGGCGCGGAAAAACGGTTCTTGCTTGATCCCCGCCACCAGATCTTTTCTGCCGGCGATGATCCCGGATTGGGGACCGCCCAATAGTTTGTCTCCGGAAAAGCAAACGAGGTCGATGCCGTTGCGTAGCGCTTGTTGCGGCGTGGGTTCGTGTTCGATGGGGGCCAGGTCTTCTGTACTCATCATGGCGCCGGATCCGATGTCTTCGACGAGTGGTAGCTTGTGTTCGTGTGCCAGATCGGCGAGTTCCCGGACGTCAGGTTCCTCGGTGAAGCCGCCCAAGTAGAAATTTGAGCGGTGGACTTTGAGGATCATGGCGGTTTGTGGTGTGATCGCCTTGGCGTAGTCTTTGAGGTGGGTTTTATTGGTGGCTCCGACTTCGACCAAGGTGGCTCCCGAGGTTTCGAGTATTTCGGGAATGCGGAAACCTCCTCCGATTTCGACCAGTTCACCACGGGAGACGATGACTTCCTTTTTGTCTCCCTGGCAGAGGTAGCGTAGGGTGAGGACCAGTGCTGCCGCGCAGTTGTTGACGGCGGTTGCCGCTTCGGCGTCGAGTAGGGCGGCGAGTGCCGTTTCCAGGTATCCTGCGCGCTTTCCGCGGGTTCCTTCCGGAAGGTTGAACTCGAGATTGCAATAGCCGGTGGCAATTTCGGTGAGTCGCTTCGCGGCGTCCTGCCCGAGCGGGGAGCGGCCGAGGTTGGTGTGGATGATGACGCCGGTGGCATTGATAACCGCTTGCAGCCGGCTGTCGGCGAAGGCTTGCAGGGATTGGGAGATTTGTTGCTCGATTTGTTCTCGGCTCGGACTTGCGCCTTCCAGGATTTGCTCGCGGGTTCGGGAAATTTCCTGCTGGATGAAGGCCGTGACCAGGGCTCGTGGCAGGGGGCATGCCGCCTCCAGTTTCAGGGAGAGGGCTTCAATGGATGGCAATGATCGGAGCGCCTGATAATTATTTGGCATAAATCGGAAAATAAACCCCCTCGCTGGAATTGACAAGGTTAGTTGCACTCATCAGATTGCAGGACGTGAGTGAGATTATTCAAGAAACACCGTTGGCAGCCCTGCATGTTGAATTGGGGGCAAAGATGATTCCTTTTGCCGGTTGGAATATGCCGGTTCAATACACCAGTATCATGGATGAACATACTGCGGTTCGTGAAGCCGTCGGCATCTTTGATATTTCCCATATGGGACAGTTTTTCCTCGTTGGCGAGGGGGCGGAAGAGTGGTTGAACACCATTTTGACCAACGACATCGCCAAGCTCGAACCCGGGCAGGGGCAATACACCTTCATGTTGAATGAAAATGGCGGCGTGATTGATGACCTGATCATTTACCGTCAGGCGCCGGGGCGCATTTTCCTCGTGGTGAACGCTTCCATGATCGACGAAGATTATGCATGGCTTGAAAAGGCTCTCCCGGATGGATTGACTCTCACCAACGAAAGTGACAGCTGGGCCGGAATGGCCGTGCAGGGGCCGAACTCTCCTGGTGCCTTTGCGGCTCTGTTCCCCGGAGTGGATCTGCCACCACGGAATGGCTTGCACACTTGGGAACAGGATGGCGAAACTCTGGTCGTTTGCCGGACGGGATACACCGGAGAGGACGGCTATGAGTTCTTCAGTTCCGCAGGCAATGGCAGCGCCTGGTTCCAACGCTTTGTTGATGCCGGTGCCAAGCCATGTGGGTTGGGTGCCCGAGACACCTTGAGGTTGGAAGTTTGTTATCCGTTGAATGGCTCGGATTTATCGCCTGAGCGCACACCTCGATCCGCAGGCTTGGGCTTTGCCGTTTCCCTGACCAAGGAATGTGGCTTCATCGGCAAGGATGTGGTAATGCAGGAAAAAGAGGATGGATTCAAAGAGCGGCTGATCGCTCTGGAATACACCGGTAAAGGTGCTCCTCCCCGTGCCCATTACGAAGTCTTCACCAAAGAGGGAGAGCGGTTGACAGAGTTGACCAGTGGCGTACTTTCCCCGAGCCTCAAGCAAGGGATTGCGATGGCCTACCTTCCCGTCGATTACGCCAAAATTGGGACGCTTGTCGACATCGATGTCCGCGGACGCCGGTTCGAAGCAAAAGTCGTGAAAAAACCTTTTTACAAAAAGGGGTAATTCTGCGCAAAAACCCATGAACAGAAATCTGAAAATCAACCTTACCCAATCACCTATCAACCCAATACTATTATGAACGTTCCAGAAAATTTACGTTACACTTCGGATCACGAGTGGATTTTGCTCGAAGGCGATGTTGCCAAAGTCGGTATCACCGATCACGCCCAGGAAGAACTGACTGATGTCGTTTTTGTTGAATTACCTGATGAAGGACGTGCCTGTGATGCGGAGGACCCCGTGGCAGTGGTTGAGTCTGTGAAGGCTGCCAGTGATATTTATGCGCCGATTGCCGGCGAAATCGTTGAAGGCAATGCCGAACTCGAGGGGGATCCTTCCCTTGCCAATACCGACCCATACGGTGCTGGTTGGATCTTCAAAATCCGGGTGAAGGACGTCGCTGATGTCGAGGCCTTGCTTTCACCGGATGACTACAAGGCGCTGCTTGGCTAATCGACCTCCAGTGATGAACACCTATTTGATGCAGGCGTGCTTCGGCACGCCTGTATTTCTTTTTTAAGAACAATCCAAGAACCCATCAATTTATTTATGTATACGAATTTTTGCAGTCGTCATGTTGGCAGTGTGGGCAGCACCCGCGAAGCCATGATCAAGGAGTTGGGGTATGAGCGTATTGTCGATCTGATCGAAGACGCCGTGCCCTCCAATATCCAGGGAGGTCCGGAGTTGGATCTGCCCAACGCGTTGAGTGAAACCCACGCGCTCAACCGGCTTCGCGGCATCATGGCCAAGAACCAGTTGTTGAAATCCTATATCGGCGAGGGATACAACGGAACGATCGTTCCCCCTGTGATTCAGAGAAACATCCTCGAAAATCCGGGTTGGTACACTGCTTACACGCCGTACCAGGCCGAGATTTCCCAAGGGCGCCTGGAAGCTTTGTTGAATTTCCAGACGATGATCTCTGATCTGACGGCACTGGATGTTGCCAATTCCTCCTTGCTGGATGAGGGCACAGCCGCTGCTGAAGCAATGGCTCTCGCCAAGTCCGGCAATCGGAAGGGGACCACCCTGTTTATTGCGGACACCTGTCACCAACGGACGATCGATGTGGTTCAGACCCGCGCGGAACCCCTTGGAATTGAAATTGTGGTGGGCGATTGGAAGTCTTTTGACCCATCATCCTGTGAGGGCTTGTTTGCTGTGTTGCTGCAATACCCTGATACTTTGGGCTCGGTGGATGATTACAGCTCATTGATCGAGGCGGTGCACGCTGCGGGTGCTTTGGCGATTGTTGCTGCCGATATTTTGGCTCTGACGGTTTTGAAAGCTCCCGGTGAGTTTGGTGCCGATATCTGTGTTGGTAACAGCCAGCGCTTTGGTGTTCCCTTTGGTTTTGGTGGTCCACATGCCGCATTTATGGCCTGCACCGACAAGTTGAAGCGCAAGATGCCAGGCCGCTTGATCGGGGTATCCGTGGATTCCCAAGGCAAGCCGGGGTATCGCCTCGCGTTGCAGACTCGCGAGCAGCATATTCGCCGTGACAAGGCGACATCGAACATCTGCACCGCCCAGGTTCTATTGGCGGTGATGGCATCGATGTATGCTGTTTACCATGGGCCGGACGGACTGAAGCAGATTGCCGGCAATACCCACTTTGCCGCACGTATTTTGGCTGCCAGCCTGAAAAAGGCAGGTTACGAACTACTCAATGAAAGCTATTTCGACACCATCGTCGTCAAAACACCAGGCAAGGCGGATGCCATTCTTGCCGCAGCAGTGGAAAAGGGATACAACCTCAGAAAGATCGATGGCGACCACGTCGCGATTGCCGCTGATGAAACCCTCGGATGCAAGGAAGGTCAGGATATTCTCGCTGCTTTTGGTGTGGAAGATGCCGATATTCCTGAAGCAGACCAAAAAGCATGGGCTGAAGGTCTGACCCGAACTTCGGATTTCTGCACCTCCCCGGTGTTCAACAGTTATCATTCCGAGACGGAAATGATGCGTTACCTCTCCCGTTTGGAGAAAAAGGACCTGGCTCTGAATGAGTCCATGATTGCCTTGGGGTCTTGCACGATGAAGCTGAATGCCGCCGCGGAGATGATGCCTCTGAGTTGGCCGAATGTTTCGAGTATTCACCCCTTCGTTCCGGATAACCAGAGTGTGGGATACCGTGAAATGCTTGACGAACTTTCCGATTGGTTGGCTCGGATCACTGGATTTGCCGCCGTTTCATTGCAGCCGAATGCCGGCTCGCAAGGTGAATACGCAGGTTTGTTAGCCATTCGCCGTTATCACCTGGCCAATGGAGATACGGACCGGAACGTTTGCCTGATCCCAACCTCAGCCCACGGAACCAACCCGGCCAGCGCCGTGATGGTTGGCTTCAAGGTGGTGCCTGTTACCTGCGATGAAGCCGGGAATATCGATGTCGCGGATCTGAAAGCAAAAGCCGAAAAGCATGCTGAGAACCTCGGAGCCTTGATGATCACTTACCCGTCCACACACGGTGTGTATGAATCGACGATTGTTGAGATTTGTGAAACCATTCACACTCACGGCGGGCAGGTCTACATGGATGGAGCCAACATGAACGCCCAGGTTGGCTTGACCAGCCCCGGGTTCATCGGCGCTGACGTCTGTCACTTGAATTTGCATAAAACGTTCTGCATCCCACACGGTGGTGGAGGTCCCGGAGTAGGCCCGATCGGTGTGGCCGAACAACTCGTTCCCTACCTTCCCGGTCATGGCTCGTTGGAAAACAAAGAGGCTCCAGTGTGTTCTGCCGCTTACGGTAGTGCATCGATCAACACGATCTCATGGATGTACATTGCCATGATGGGGGCGGATGGTTTGACCGAAGCGACCAAGATGGCGATCTTAAACGCCAACTATGTGGCTAAGCGTCTCAGCACCGCCTATCCGATCCTTTACACAGGGAACAAGGGGCTGGTCGCTCACGAGTGTATCATTGATATCCGTCCTCTATCCGATGCCAGTGGCATCACGGTGGAAGATGTGGCCAAACGTCTGATGGATTACGGCTACCACTCGCCAACGATGAGCTGGCCGGTTGCCGGAACCTTGATGATCGAACCGACTGAATCCGAGTCGAAAGCCGAACTCGATCGCTTCTGCGATGCGATGTTGGCGATCCATGCTGAGATCCAAGCTGTGATTGATGGCTCCGCCGACAAGCAGGACAACCTCCTGAAAAATGCGCCACACACAGCGGAAATGGTGATCAGTGACAGCTGGACACATCCCTACAGCCGTGAGGAAGCTGCCTACCCGATGGCTTGCCAGCGTGACCATAAATTCTGGCCTTCGGTTGGCCGAATCGATAACGTGCACGGTGACCGCAACCTCGTTTGCTCGTGTATTGGTATGGAGGCCTTTGCTGAGTAAGAGAATCCTTCAAGCCACCCCCGGGTTGTTTCCGGGGGTGGCTGATTTCTATCAATCAACACGATTAAACGATGAATGATTATCTTCCTCCTGCCAGCCCGCGTGAAGAAATTGAAGGCATGGTGTACTTCATCCGCATGTGCAGTAAGATCCGACTCCAGGCATCCGGTGAGCTGCACCCTGACTTTCACCCGAACCTGGGACGGGCGATGGACCTCTGGACTTGCCAGTTGCTACAAGTCGAATATGAAACGCTGAAACAACTTGTTGTGGACGGGGCTTCCGACCGTGATGTGTTGCAGTGGTGCTGGGAAACTGGAAAGCGCCCGAGCGAACATGAACTCGAGTGGTGGAACAGTTACATGCGCAACCGGGGGTTCCGTGACGACCTCAGTGACAAACTGCAATTCCGCAAGGAAGAAGCCGGATGGCTGGACCGTGATGAGATTCAAAGCTTCTTTGATTATCTCGATGCCGACGACGGGCGCTTGTGAGCCGGTCACATCTTTGCTATGGTGTCCGCCTCATGACCCTTCACGATCTCGGCTGGAACAAGAAGTTTCAGAAAGCCTTTGATTCGCTTTCGCTCAAGCGCTGTGTGCCTGCACGTTTGATTCGCGACAATAAAATCTCGTATGGCGCTCTCACGGAGGGGGGTGAGGAATACGAGGTGGTGATGAGCGGCAAGGTCTATCACGAAGCGGCAAGTGATGCTGAATTGCCCGCCGTGGGCGATTGGGTGGCGCTTGAGCTGTCCAAGGCCGCCAAGGAAGGGAAGGTCGAAAAAACCGATGAGTGTGAAAACATGATTCGGGCGCGTCTCCCACGGCAAACATGCTTCTCCCGTAAAACGCCGGGGAAAAGTACCGAAGAGCAGGTGATTGCGGCCAATGTCTCGGTCGTTGTGATTGTCACCGATGCCGGGCCGGATTTTAATCCGCGGCGCATGGAGCGCTATTTCATGCTGGTTCGGCGTAGCGGTGCGAAAGCGGTGGTTCTGATGAATAAATCCGATTTGTTTCCCCGCGAACAGAACGAGGAAGCTGCCGCCATGATTCGGGAGCTGAGCGACGAAGCGGATGTGCACATCACATCGGCCAAAGAAAACGATGGCTTGGAGGTGTTGCAACAGTATTTGACCCCTGGTGTTTCTGTGACTTTGGTTGGTTCCAGTGGGGTTGGAAAATCCACCTTGGTCAACCAGCTCCTCGGCGAGGAGTTTCAGTGGACATCGGATGTAAACGAACTGACAGGTAAGGGGCGCCATACGACGACGGCCCGTGAGTTGATCCCTCTGCAAGGAGGTGGGATCCTCATTGATAATCCTGGAATTCGTGAGGTTCAGATGTGGACCGATGAACAAACCCTGCGGGAAAGCTTTCTCGATGTGGAGGCGTTGGCGTCACACTGTAAATTTCACGATTGCAAGCATGGGAATGACGCCGGTTGTGCCATCCGGACCGCTGTGGAGTCCGGAGATCTCGACCCAGGACGATACGAAAGTTATCTCAAGCTCGACGAAGAGATTGAAAAGTTAGAACAGCGGCAGAAAAAACGCAGGATGATCAGTGAGCGCCGAGCCAAGCGCGACCACCGGGTGAAAGCCCGGAATCTCGCGGATCGCATTGAGCTCGAAAAAGAAGACCGGCCGGATTGGCGGTAGAATCATCCAAGGGTGGTCGGTCGGGCGAATGGGGCTCTATCCGCCGCCGCTAGTTTTCCGCCTGAACGAGGTGGCGTCTAACGCAGCAGTTTTCCAGCTTGTTTTTTGCCTTGGGGCGTGAGCATCTGCATACTCATCATGCTGCGGTCGCCCTTGGGGTTGGCGTATTTCCAGACGAGTTTCTTTTCACGGGTGATTTCGATCAGTCCTACTTGTCCTCCCTTTTTATAGGATGCGTAGGTGCCGATGCAGAGGTTTCCATTCGGCTGAACGTGGATGCCACAGAGCGTGGCAATAGAGATGCCCTCCAGCTCGGTTTTGTTGAAGCTCCAAACGGTCTTACCTTTTGGCGTAAACTCCGTGATGGCATCGATGTGCCCGACCAGGGTGTTGCCATTTTCAAGCCGGATGGCGGTGAAGGCGATGTTGTCCACTTTGACTTCAAAGACGACCTTGCCCTCCGGCGTGTATTCCCGGACGAGATGCTTGCCGGAGTGACAAACGAGGTAGTTACCATTGTCGAGTTTACGGACCATACGCAGGTTGTGGTGGCTTCCCGCTTGATAGATTGGGAGTTGAAGTTCGAAGGTGACTTTTCCGTCCCGAGTCATTTCCAAGAGTTTGCCGGTCGAGTTTTCACCGATCAGGATCTTATTATCGGCAAGGGGTTGACACCCGAAAACACCACCTCCTTTTTTAAGGTTGGATTGGTAGGTGAAGGTTTTTTCTCCGGTGCTTGGATTGACTTCGTGTACGCCGTTGTCCGTGAAGAGGACGTTGCCATTTGCGAGCATCCAGCAATCGGTGGTGTTGTCTCCCTTGTGTTGCCAAGTGACCTTCCCTTGTTGGTCTAGTAAAACGACGCGGCGTGAGCCGGTAGCCAGGATTTGGCCGGATGGTTTGCCGGTCAGCACAGGCGCGGCGGTAACCGCGGCTAGGGAAAAACATAAGGCGGACAGGATGCTGGTGGTTATATTCATAGGATCAGATGGCTGTGAATTAGGATGGTGTGAATGTTCAGGAGAAGAAGAGGTAGCCCATCAGGGTGATGATGGCGGCAAAGCTGAGGTTGAGGACCAAGCCGATGCGGACCATTTGGCGCTGCTGGATGTGACCCGATGCGAAGACGATGGCGTTGGGCGGTGTGGCGATAGGCAACATGAAGGCGCAGGACGCGGCAACCGTGAGCGGGAGAACCAATTGGGTGGTAGGGATTCCCATGTCAATAGCCACGGCGGCGAAAATAGGAACCAGCAAGGCAGTGCTAGCCGTGTTGCTGGAGAGTTCTGTCAGGAAAATAACAAAGAGTACGATGACTCCGACAATGAAGATGATCGGCCATCCGGTGGTTAGGCTCTGGATCTGTGCTGCTAGAAAGGCGCTTGCCCCCGTGCTGCCGAGGACCTTGCTCAGCGTGATGCCTCCTCCAAAAAGGAGGAGCACGCCCCAGTCGGTTGCGCGGTCGATGTCTTTCCAGCGGACAAGTCTCAGCGAGGCCAGGATGAGGACGGCACCGAGCGCGACCAAGGTGTCGAATGATGTATCGATTCCGATGGCTGATGATAGTGGGGAGCTGAACAACCAGCACGCGACAGCTGCAAAGAAAACGGCAAGGGTGAGCAGACGTTTGGGGGTGAAGCTGAAATGATCTGTCTGGACTTCAAAATCCGGAACCTTGCCCGGGCGTGCGAGCATGCGTAGTAAAATAAAGAGGGTGGGGAGTAAGACCAGCACACAGGGGATGCCGATCGCCAGCCATTCGGTGAAGCTGATTTTTAAATTGGCGGCGGCAATGGCATTGGGGGGAGTGCCGATGATCGAACCAATACCGCCAACGCTTGCGGAATAGGCAATGCCCAATAGGAGGTAGGGCGCCACTTTTTCCCGGATGTGATTGCCACACCGGTTGCCGATATTGGACAGGATCCCCAGAGCAACGGGGAGCAGCAGGGCAACGGTGGCTGTGTTGGAAATCCACATCGAGAGCATGGCCGAGACCAGAAACAAGGCGATGGCCGTCAGGTGAAATTTTCCTTGGCCCAAGATGAGAATGCGCATGGCCAGCCAGCGGTCCAATTCCTGCCGGGAGAGAGCCGCTGCCAGTCCAAAGCCGCCGAGGAAGAGGAAAATCAAGGGGTGGGAAAATCCGGAAAAGCTGGCACTGACGGGCATGGTTCCGGTGAGTGCGGCGGTCACGGGGATGAGCAGGGCGGTGATCGCCAGCGGGAGGGCTTCGCTCAGCCAGAGGATGGCTGCCAGAGTGAGGATCGCGAGTCCCGTCCGCACGGCATCGGGAGAAGCCCCATCGGGCAGATTGCTGACCGGGAGGTAGTTGCGAATTCCCAGAAAAGCAATAAAGGCAATCACGATAAGAACCAGTTTCCGCGCGGTTGTGGCTCGCTCGGTACTATGTCGTTTTTCCAGGACGACGGTTTCTTTGTTCTGCTGATGATGATCCATCAACTCCGCCCATAGCTTAAATGCCTGATAGAATCAAGTTCGGAAGAAAGAACGCACACACTTGGATGAAATGTGCATCACGTGTCCTTGACGGGCGAATCTAAGATCGTGTCAGGAATCGGCGGAGGAAAAACGAGAGGATGTCTCCGATGAAAATCATGGCGGCCCCCAGTAAGACATAAAACAACATCTCATCGTAGGCCCGTGAAAAATTCCGTGCCAGCTGGATATGGTATCCGAGGGAAACGACGCCTAACATGCCAAGGATGGTGGCTTCGCGAACGCAGGTTTCCCATCGGTAAAACAGGTAGAGGATAAACCGGTTGAAGGATTCGGGGACGTAGCTGTGCAGGTAGCTCTGGATGCGTGAGCCTCCGCTCTGGACAATATGGCGGGCGGCATGAGGTGCTTGGTTTTCGATCACTTCACCCCAGAGTCGGCCGAGGATACCAAAATTGTGAATGGCAAGGGCGAGAACCAGTGGCCAGGCGCTGATACCGAGTAGGCCGATGAGCAGGTAGGCGATGATGTATTCCGGGATGGCGCGGCTGAGTAGGAAGAGGGCACGGGTGATCATCCCGCAGCTTTTCCAGAGCAGGGAGCTGAGCCAGTGCGGGTTGCCGTGGAAGGCATGAAAGGGTCGGGCATTGGCAAGGTTGCGACTGGCCCATGGCAGGAAGATCCAAGCCGCCATCGCGGCAATGAGAATGGCAGCGGTGGCGATACTCAGGGTGTTGAGCAGGGCTTCCTTCCCCGGGTCAGCCCAAAGTTGGGCGGCCCAGGTGCCGGCGTCACACCAGGTGCCTCCCTCCCGGACGGGTTGCGGTGTCATTTTATCGATGAAGCGCGTGATGCGCTCTCCCCGGTCGAGTGTTTCTGCGGAACGGAGCAGTGGAGTCGCTTCAATTGCGATGAGTTGAGGGAACCATGCCAGCAGGGTGCTGGCGAACGTTGCCAGAAAAACAACACGGGGTAGGAGAAAGCGAGGGCTGCTTTTGCGTAGCGCCCTGAGGAAACGTGGGTCGTTATGGGCGAGGTCGGGAACGGGAGCCCGGCGGCTCGGGATGGTGTTGAGTCGCTTGCGTAGAGCGGCACCGAGAATATCCACCAGCATAATCACAGAGACCAGGAGATAGAGTTCGGTCCACAGTTCGTTGTAGAAGTTATTCTCGAATGATTTCTGGATCGACAGGCCGATGGTTTCGATCCCGATGAAGCCCAAGACCGCGGATGAGCGAAGGGCGCATTCAAAGCGGTACAAAGTGTAGGTTGCCATGTCCGGAAAGGACTGCGGGATCAGAGTTGTAAAAAACGCCTGGATAGGGCCGGTGCCGGAACTCAGCGCCTGATCTCTGGCCTGAGACGGAAGCTCATCGATGATCTCAGAAAATACCTTGGCGAGCGTTCCCGCAAAGGGAAGCGCGAGCGCAATGCAGGCCGTTAGCGGGTCGGAACCCAGGGCCGCGAGAAAAAACAAAGCCCAAATCAGTTCATGAATCGACCGCATCAAGGTGATGAGGAGTCGGATCAGAAAATGCAGCGGGTGCAGTAGGGCGCGCAGCGGCCCTCGTCCCGGACCACGAGGCCACCAGGCGGTGGAGGCAAAAAATCCGAGAACCATACCCGCGGGGACAGCCAGACTCATGGCAATCAGTGCGTAGCGGATTGTGGCCATCATTTCCCGCAGGATGCGCGTCGCAAAGGGTGTCGCATCCGGTGGTAGGCTTTGGCTTTGGTCGCTGAGTGTCGGATGAAAAGCCGCGGTTAGGAATCCGTCGTGACTTCCCGGAAGATGTTGGGACCCGGGGCCCAGATGCCAGACGCAAATAACAAACAGGAAGAGAAAGCCGCAGACGGTAAGTTTGCGGCTGTTTCCATGAAGCAGACGTGGCCTTATGTTAGTCCGTCTGCTCATGGTGGTGTTCCGGCAGACTGGATTCTAGTTGATAGAGGGACTGGCAGGCCTCTTCGCTGAGTTCGTCAGGCGATTGGTCAAAGGCAACTTCTCCGTGGCGCAGCCCGACGAGGCGAGGGAAGCATGCCCGGGCGAGGTCCAGGTCGTGCATGGAGACGACGAGTGTCAGGCCTTCTTCACGGGATAAGCTGGTCAGCAGTTCGATCATATCCCGGGCTCGGGCCGGATCGACGGAGGACGTTGGCTCATCGGCCAGCAGGATTCCGGGTTCTTGATAGAGGGCACGGGCCACGGCCACCCGTTGTTGTTGCCCACCTGAGAGGCTGTCGGTGCGGTCATAGATTTTTTCACCGATGCCGGTGCGATCCAGCCAGTGGAATGCCCTTTGGGTTTCGGAGGGGCTGGGTAGGATGGACTGGACCAGTGTCCGGGGCAGGCCGATGGTACCGAGGCCTCCGTTGAGGACATTGCGTCGGACCTGGACGTTGGGGACCAGTCCGAGGTGTTGCGGGATCATGGCGATCCGGGTGCGGAGCTTGCGGAGTTGCCCGGGGTCGAGTAGGGCCGGGTTCTGGTCGAGAACCGTCAGGTGCCCTTGATTCGGGCGGAGTTGGGTTCCGATCAGGCGGAGCAGGGTGGTTTTGCCACACCCCGAGGGGCCGATCAGGGCTACCTGTTCCCCGACTGCGATGTCGAGTGATAGATGGTGCAGCGCACGGGTACTACCAAACGAGCAGGAGATCTGGTCAAGATGGATGGCCATGCGCTGGTGTGTCCGGGGGCATGCATTGAGCCCATTCCAGAATGATGGAATTAGAGAGCGTCTATCTCAATGGTGAGGTCGTCACTGAGGGCTTCAATGGCGGAGATGATGACGTCGTCTTCACTGCTCTCAGGCAGACAGACGGTTCCGCATGCATGGAAAACCGGTTGGCCCGACATGGCGGCGCTTTCGATTGAGGTGTTGAGTTCCTCGATGTTGGCTCCGGCATCTGAAATGGTTCGGGTGAGTTGACTGACAATGCCGGGTCGATCATTTCCGAAGATGTCGATACGCAGGTGTTTGGTGAACGGGTAGTCGGTGAGTTCTCCCTGGCCGAGCACGTGAACGTGGATTCCTTCGTCGTGGAGTTGTTCGAGGGATGTGCGGAGCGAGGCTTCCTTCTCCGCTGGGCTCTGGATGCAAATGATACCGACAAACTGGCCTGCGAGTCGTGCCATACGGCTCTCCTGCCAGTTTCCGTTCTGATCTGCGATGGTGGTGGAGAGGCGGCTCATGATACCTGGCCGGTCATGGGCGGAAATAGTGAGAACGAGGGAGATAGACATGGTGATGGTTGGCTAAGCGTAAATGGAATAGGTATAAATGGAATGTGGTTCTGCTGAGGCCCTTGTCCCTAGCTTTAATCAAAACAAACGGGGAAGTGCCGGCATGGCTCTAACCTAGCATGGGATACGTATCAGGTCAGTACCATTATTCGACGATGACCGGGGTGCCTATTTTCGAATGCTCGAAAAATTTGCGGGCCATGTAGTCGGGGAGTCTTACGCAGCCGTGAGAGGCGGCATAACCCGGAAGGTAACCGGTGTGCATGCCGATCCCGTGATTAAAGCGCATGAAGTAGGGCATCGGTGCGTTGACAAAGACTTCTCCTGGGCCAACCCTGTCCTTGCGGTTGTCCGCATCGTTGTTGACAATTTCCCCTGTGGCCTTGTTTTTGATCACTCCGTAGCAGGACGATTGGTGATCGATGTTTTTTTGGCTCACTCTGAAACTTCCTGCCGGTGTCCGGTGCCCGTCGGTGCCGGATGAAATCGGGGTGACTCCAACCAAGGTGCCACCTTTATAGAAATAGGCTTTTTGTTCGTTGCGGACGATTCTGATCTTGGAAGCTCCGCCGACACCGTCGCCATCCCAGTAGCCTTGGGGTTGAGAAGGTCGCGCATTGCCCCCGCTTGTAGCACCTCCAGCTGTGGTTACGGCTTGTCCCGGAGGGCCGTATCCCGAAAGATACTGGGTTCCTCCTCCATACATCGATGCCGGGTTTCCAGAGTACGGGGCATAGGGGCTGCATTGGCTGAGTAAGGCCGTCATCACGGCACTCCCAATCAATATGTGTAGTTTTTTTAGCATAACAGGTATTTCGACAAGCAAAGTGATATAAGAGACTTGATGGGGATGACAAGACACATTCTCCTATTTTTCGCTCAGGGTCAAGGGGGCTTCTACTGAGAAGTGTGGCAGTAAGTGCTTGCTGCTTATATGCCAAGCATCTGGCGGATGCCCAGGACTCCTCGATTAGGGAGATTATCTCGGTGATGCCTGCGGTGCTGACAGGATTGTCAGGATTTTTTCAAGTTTTTACAGGATTTTTCATTTTCAAAGATCAAGGATTGGCCAAAACCTATCGCTGCCTTCTAGAAAAATCCTGTAAATCCTCTTCAACGATGTGAATCCTGTCAGCGCCGCAGGCTATTAGCCCCTGGTGTATTTGCCTTGGGCTGATGCCGTGGTTTTCAGGCTTGCCTTAGCGGAGGATCGACGTTATCGAGCCTGCGTCAACCCCACAACGACAAACGATTATGCCGAATTACGATTACCGCTGCGAAACCTGTGACCATGTTTTTGAGGTGTTTCAAAAGATGAGTGACCCGAAGCTTGAGGACTGTCCTCAGAAGAGCTGTGACGGTAAGGTGAAGCGTTTGCTTGGCTCTGGGGCTGGATTGATTTTCAAGGGGTCTGGTTTTTATCAGACGGATTACCGGAGTGATTCCTATAAGAAGGGGGCTCAAGGAGATAAGGCTCCGACGAAAAAAGGCGGGCATACCTGTGGCAGTGGCTGCGGTTGCTAAACGCATGTCTTTTAGCGAATGAAGATTCGCCCTTTGGTTTGGGAACTGATTTCAAGATAGTGTCCCCGGGCATCTTCGGCTGATCGTTGGAGGAACCAGCCGTATTCGGCACTGTGTAACAGGGTGCAGGATCTGAGGACCCGGCGGGTGTCACGATGGTCTTTCGGGCCAAAAAACTGGACGCGTTTTGCGGATTGGTGTCGAAATCCATCTTTTCTTTCCAAGGATCCGTCCATCAGGTGGATGATTTGATAGTGCCGGGGGTGGAGTTCCTCGAGGGTGGCAATGATTTCGATCGCTTGTTCTTTACTGAGCTCGGATGGGGCTGCTGTGGCTGCGCCAGCCATAGCGGAGAGGTAAAAAACGAGGGGGATGAGAAAGCGCAGGCGGTGGATGGATGATCGTGTCATAGAGGCTTCGACGTGCCGTAGCTCGGGATATTCAATCGGAAGATAAAATTATCCGTGCAGAATCGTCTAATCCATGGTTTTTTGCCTATGCCATGAAAGTTCTAGTTTTCATGAACACGTGAAATATGGGAAATGAAGGGGAAACCTATACAGGGTAAGGGGATTTACAGTTCTACAAACTCGCAAATATCAAGGCAGCGCATGGACATGCCATACTCGTGGCTTTCCCAAGTTTGGTGGAAATGTCCAAAATAGTGTGTCTTTGACACCTGAGATTACCTAGATTAGAGTGATGGTTTCTCGCTTCTTTTGATGGTCTGCCAACAAATCTGTGTCTGTTGATGCAAAAGACTCTGTAAATGGGTTTGTTATCGGGACGTCGGTTAATGGTCCTGTATGCGACAGTAATGTATCAAAGGAGCCATCGACTTTTACCATGCGCTTGAGGATGGTTCTAGCTTCAGGGTTGATTCTTTCGGATTTCGGCCAGCAGCGACCTTCGTCGAAACGCAGGCGTGTTCTGTCTACCGACACGACACCGCTTACAGTGAGAATCCCCGTGTGCAGGCGATGGCGCTCAATTCATCTGGGCAGAGCCTAGAAAAAATCCTCTGCAATTTTGGTCCATCCGGAATGAGTGTTGAAGATCAGATCGAATCTCAACTTGATTCTGCCCTAGCCCATCTTAAGGATCAGTATCCTAAAACTACGGCCAACCAGATTGACAGCATTTGTTTAGGTTTGGCATCATTGTCCCCCGTTCATCCCCAAGGACATTCTGGCAGAGGCTTCTGGTGTAACACCAGAAGCAATCACCAGCTTCAGCAGCGAACTCGGTTGGCTCAAGCTGATTTGGGCCGATGGTGGATATACAGGCAAGCTCATTGATGAAGTTGCAAAGATACAGCGCCTTCGCAAGGTGAAGCTTGAAATTGTCAAACGGAGTGATGACATCAAAGGTTTCAAATTACTGCCGAGGAGATGGGTCGTCGAACGAACCTTTGGTTGGTTGATCCAATCAAGGCGACTTGTTCGTGGCTACGAAACCAGAATCGATCACTTAGAAGCCATGGTCCACATATCCATGAGCAAACGAATGCTCGCTAGAATTGCTTCCTAGGTATTTTTAAGACAGCCTCTAAGCAATAAATACAAAAAGAGTTGTGATGCATGATAGTAGGAGCTCAGGGAGGGACTTGAGTTGCGCACACTGCTGTCGTTATTTCGAGGAAGCTGTTGAAGTGCAACGTCCCAGCCCCCTCTGGTCAGAGGACGGCGGTATGGGTATGGATGAGTAACACATTTTGGTATTTGGTCATGGAATATGCTCCTTAATGTGATTATTACTGATGCAGTTGAATTTAGCCCAATGCAGTTTTGTATTTTGAATACAGGCTTTGCATTTTACATGTACACACACAGTATTACATACATTGCCAACGTTATGAACACAAAGCCGAGAATTCTTATAGTTGATGACGAACGCCTTAACATTAAGGTTTTATCGGATCTGTTGAAGTCCAACTATAAGATAATGGCTGCTATCAATGGTAAACAGGCTCTCAAGGCTGCTCGGGGTGAAAATCCTCCAGATCTAGTATTACTCGATATCATGATGCCTGAAATGGATGGCTATGAAGTATGCCGACAGTTGAAAGCAGATACTTTAACGAAAGATATTCCTATAATGTTCGTGACAGCAATGGGGGAAGAGGAGGACGAGACTAAAGGTCTAGCTCTTGGTGCTGTAGACTATATCACGAAGCCGGTTGTTCCTGCCGTTGTTGAAGCTCGAGTTAGATCCCACGTAGCACTTAGGAGAAATATGCTTGAGCTGGAAGATGCGTATAAGCTCATCGAATCTCAAAAGACACGAATGCAAGGTGAGCTGGATGTTGGGCACAAGATTCAAATGAGCATGCTTCGCCAAGACTCTCCATTCTACCCAGACCGTAAGGAGTTTTCATTAGCAGCAACGATTGTCCCAGCACGTGAAGTAGGTGGAGATTTATATGATTTTTTCTTTATCGATCCTGATCGACTTTGTCTTTGTATTGGTGACGTTTCAGGAAAAGGGGTGCCTGCGGCACTCTTTATGGCTGTTTCTAAAACTCTGATAAAGTCCCGGGCATTAAGCGATGGCTCACCAGCAAGTGTAATGACCTTTGTTAACGATTCTCTATGCGAAGGTAATGAGGCTTGTATGTTTGTTACTCTGTTCTTTGCTGTTTTGAATATAAAAACGGGTGAGTTGGTCTATTCAAATGCTGGGCACAACCCACCTAATATTAAAAAAGCGAATGGTGATGTCATTCTGTTGCCTGAACGCCACGGAATGGTGTCAGGCGCCATGGAAGGGATGGTATACGGTGAAAGTAGTGTTACCCTTGAGAGCGGCGATATCCTTGTTACTTTCACTGACGGGGTGACGGAGGCTATGGACCCCGAAGGAAACCTTTATTCAGAGAGGCGCCTCGAAGGTCTTCTTGCGTCCGAGCAACTCGTTGATAGTGTGACTATCAACGCCGCTGTCTTCGATGATGTGAAAAAATTTGAACAAGGTGCAGGGCAAGCTGATGATATTACATTGCTTAGTTTGCTTTACAGGGGCTACACACCGACTTCGACGGATGGAAGTTTTTCGATGACTATCAAGAATGACCTTTCAGAGTTGCCAGGTTTTCTTGATGCATTTGAGCTATTTGCTGACGAAAAACAGTTATCCATGGCAGTTGCTTGTAATTTGGGGGTAGCCTTCGATGAGTTGCTGACTAATACCATTTCCTATGGATATGAAGATGGGGAACAACGTGAGATAGACATCACCGTAGATATTCATGCGGATCATGTCACCGTAGTATTGTGTGATGATGCAGCGCCTTTTAATCCTTTCACTCGTGAGGATCCAGATACCACATCTTCCCTAGATGAACGTGAAATTGGAGGTTTGGGTATTCATCTCGTGAAGAAGTTGATGGATGAAGTGGGATACGAGAGGAAAGTAAACCAAAACGTTTTAACGCTCACTAAACGAATTTAGATTTAATCGAGGCTATTTATGGATAAGGATACACTTAGAAACTTGGTGAAGTGGTTAGATGCTATATTTCCTCCTTTTCGGGAGACTGAGCGGGTTAAACCTAAAAACATGCTCTATGTAGCGCACGAAAATCCCACAATGGGGACTGCGTTTGCAGTCGGGGCCCAGCATGCAGTGGTTTTGCTTATGTTGGCGATTTATGCAGTGATCGCAGGTCAAGAATTAGAGTTTACAGAGGGGCAGCTTCGTGGCTTTGTCTCGGTGGTAATTGTTGCTGCTGGTATAGCGACTTTCTTGCAGTCAACTAAAACTAGATTTGGTTCGGGCCACTTAATAGTTCACAATCCAAGCCCTATTGGCATGGCTGGCTTCATAGCTGTAAGCTCGACCTATGGGATTGGAGCAGCAACTGGAGCCCTCATTGTTTCTGGGATTGTGGTGATAGCACTTGCGCGGGTTCTCCCGAGCCTTCGTTCAATCTTCCCTGCGGAAGTTGCTGGAGTGCTTCTTGTCCTACTTGGGCTGAGTTTGGTTGAAGGGGGGGTCAGTCGTTATACTGGACTGAATGGGGGTAGCATAAATAGTGCGTCTACAATTATTGCATCTGTTACACTCGTTTCCATTATTGGTCTTTCGATTTGGGCTGGTGGACGCTTAAAGTTGTTCGCTATTGTTATTGGTGCTATCGCAGGATTGATAACAGCCGCACTGATGGGCGAGTTTGGGCACGAACAAATGGCGGTAGTCTCTCAGCAGCCACTCGTTTCTTTTCCGTTTGGTGGAGGATTTGAGATTCCAATGCCTAAATTTATCCTAGGTGCAATTATTCCGATTCTTTTAATCGAGGTGATCTCGGCTATAGATAGTATTGGAACTGGGGTTGCTATTGATAAGATCAATAATGCTAAGTGGCATCGTGCTGATATGCCTATGATTGGAAGGACTGTTACTTGTCATGGTATTGGTGTGTTTTTTGCTGGTTTAATGGGGACCATGTCGATTGGAACATCATCGGCTAACCTTGGGCTTGCCCACGCATCGGGTGTTGCAGCTAGGAAAGTAGGTCTGGTTACAGGGGCTATTTTAGTAGTTGTGGCCTTCTTGCCTCAGGTGTCGACCTTTCTCACACAGATCCCACAGCCTGTAGTAGGGGCTATCGTATTATATACAGCTGGTTATATGTTGGTAGCTGGTATGGAATTAGTTTTATCCCGTATGATTAATAGCCGGCGAACTTTCATGATTGGACTTGGCATAGCTGTCGGAGCGGCCGTACTACTCATGCCTGCGCTTACTGCCGGTGCTCCAGAGGGGCTTAAGCCAATTGTTGGCTCTGCGCTGACGATGGGAACGGTGACGGCCATTATACTCAACCTGATTTTTCGGATTGGCATCTCACAGACCGGTACAATGCAGCTTACTGGGGTTGAGTCGCTTACACAGTTAACTGAATTCTTAGAGGAAAAAGGAGAAGACTGGGGTGCTCGGCATCAAGTAATGATGCGGGCTGGCATGGCTGTTGGTGAAGCTATCGAGAAGTTGAATGGAACCGCTGTTTGTACTTGGCCTGTTGATTTGAAGGCATCATTTGATGAATACAAAGTAACGGTGGAACTGAAATACGAGGGGCACCCTATTAACATGACGCCAAAAACTAAGGTTTCTCTGGAAGACTTGATGGATGATGATGATGACGAAGCTTTGGATGCTCTAGTTTCCAACGCTTCTGGTATTCTCATTGGTCAGCTTGCTGACAAAGTAGAGTCAAAAGCAGATGGTAAGCATTCAACTCTTAGACTTGACTTTGACCACTAGGAAATACAATGTTCATTTAGATTTCCTTCAAAGGTTATCCTGTCTAAGGAACTATTATTAATAACACAAAGAAGAACCAAAGCTATGCTTGTTGAAAAACGCGGAGAAGTAACCATCCTAGCCCCTAGGCACCGAGTAGACACAAATAACTCGCCTGAGGTTGAGAAGGTGATTCAGGAAAACATCGGAGGTGGTGAAGCTAGACTGGTCCTTGATTTTGCACAGGTGGACTATGTGTCGAGTGCTGGCCTCAGGGTTTTGTTGAAGACTGCGAAGCAGATTAAAGTAGGTGGTGGTCGGCTGGCTTTGTGTGGGCTCAATGAGCAGATTAAGGAGGTTATGGAAGTCAGTGGTTTTATGAATATTCTAGACTGTTACGATAATCTCGACAGTAGCATCGGCGCTATTTCCTAATTAGGTATAGCGAAGTTATGACTTAGAAATGAGCGCATAGAGGGCATGCGCTTAGGGAGGAAGGATCAGGAGAGTTTAACTAGCCGCTTGTAGTTGCTGCCGAGTGCGCCGAATTGATCTTTTAATTGGTCCATGTGTCCAGTTGTTGACACTAAAAGCCCCCTCACCGAAGGTGGAAGAGTGTGTTCGCCGTTGAGATAGCGTTCACGAATCCCGCTCATGCTCGAACCTTCACCTGCAGTCAGGTTTTCGAGAATCTGAAGATCCTCTTCAGACGGGGAAACCGCAACGTCTTTTAGTGTCATTAGAATGGCATCTAGGCCTTCAATAGCAACACCGGCAAGATTGCGAGTAGCGTCAACTTCTTCTAAACCTCTTAGCTCTTTACCCATTGCTTCAAGAGTGTGATTCATAGATTCCATGATTCGCTGATTATCAGAAATCACATTTAGTCGTTCAAATTCCTTGGTAGCAAGTGTTCCTGATACAGACAATTTTTGCAGCATTTTCTCAATAATCTCATAGAGAACTTTGAATGACTCGTGGAATGCCTTGATGGACATTATATCCCGGTGCTCTCTTAATGCGTTGAAGGAATGCGACATGATATCCAGGAGGCGAGCTTGCTCTGAAGCGAGTAAATCAAGCGAGAGGCCAGGATCATCGAGAGAGAATTTATCCAAGAATTGTAAACGTGCGGTTTCATTAGCGAGGAGGCGCGACTTATTGATGCGGTCAACCATTAGAGAGGCAGCATGACTATTTCCATCAAGGATGAATTCATGATTAAACTCATCAAGTTCTTCTTTCTCCTCATCGTTAAGAACTTTAGCGATAACTTTAAGTTTAGGGTCGATGATAGAGATCGAAGCTGTGATCTCTTTGATACGATCGATTTCATCAGCCGTCACGACGGTACTCATGGCTTTGCCAATGTTGAGCCTTTCTAGAATGACTCGATCAGAAGCGTCACCAAACACAACCATCTTATTTTCTTTGCGTGCTTTGATGTAATCGTCAGTATTGTCAGTAACCACGACATGTTTGATCTTTGCATTGTCGAGGTTGTCTGAGACGGCTCTGCCGAAACTATCGTAGCCGCACAGAATTACATGTTCTCCAAGAACATCATCTTCTGAAATTTGATCATCATCGAGACTTTCGGAAGTGAATATGAGTGCTATCCGATCAGCATTACTAATGAGGAAAGGGGTGCAAATCATCGAACACACTACGGTGATCATTACTGTTTGGCAGATAGTCGGATCGAGCATCTGGGTTGACATCAGTAACGAAAAAACGACTAGAGAAAACTCGCCAATCTGAGAGAGTGTGATGGCTGTTTTAAGAGCGCTTTTCTTTCCCTGCCAGATTGCCAGCAACAGATAAATAACCAGAGCCTTAACAAGCATAATGCCAGCAAGGAGCATAATTATGGTAAGAATTTTCTCTCCTACTAAATTTAGATCGATCTGCAGACCCACGGATACAAAAAAAACGCCGAGCAGAAGATTGCGGAAGGGGATTAGGTCGGCTTCAACCTCATACTTATAGATGGTGTCAGCTAGCATCATTCCACCGATAAAGGCACCAAGAGAGAAGGAAAAACCAAAGTGATGCGCCAGATACGAGGCTCCGATGACTACCAGTAGAATAGTGCCCATCGAAATTTCTTTCGAATTGGTGGTAGCCACTACCTTAAAAATTCTGGCCAGAAAGAACCGGCCAATAATAATTAGAATGGCAAGAACGATGAGGGCATTAATGGCAGTTTCGCCGAGTAGAACTCCAATGGATTTGTCATCATTTGTGAACAGAGTCACCATCAATAGAATAGGGATAACCGCTATGTCTTGAAATATAAGGATGCCCAATGAGTTGCGTCCAAACTCAGCTTTAATTTGCCCTGATTCGTTAAGGATCTTGAGTACGATGGCTGTTGAAGACAAGGCTAAGCCTAAGCCTGCTATGATCGAGGACTTGGCGGAAAGATCAAATAGAGTGGTTGAAATTATAGCAAATGCTGCACCGGTAACGACGACCTGCAGTAGCCCGAACAAAAAAACCTCGCGCTTCATACTTAATAGATGATTAGCGGAGAATTCGAGTCCGATAGTAAACATTAGGAACACGATTCCAAACTCTGCTATGTGCTCGAGTTCTTTATTACCGTGATGTTCAATGCCCATCACCGCGCCGATTATTGCACCGGCAATAATATAGCCAATAACAGTAGGGATGTTGAACTTACGTAAGATTACGTTTAGTAATGTCGCAACTGCCAAGGTGGCTATTAGGATCGGTATAAGATGTTCCATAAACTGTGATGGGGACGTTTACGAATTTTGACAAATAGAAGGAAACAACTATTTGCTGTAATCTTATGATTTCGAAGGAGTTGCCGTCGAAATTGTTGGTTCGCTGCAAGTGGTGTAATACTACTCACAGTGAGGTAGCATAGAGCTAAATTAGGATGATTTAATATAGTTGCAGGCTTCCTCAAGCGTATCAAAATGTGCCATCGTTGGAAGGAATCCGCTGTTGCTCAGAATGTTTATTATCACTTCGTTTGCTACGCAAAGAGCAAATTTCCCCTTTGATTTTTGTAATGATTGCTGGGTGATAAGCAAAGTACGAAGCCCAGAGCTGCAAACAAAAGTTGTATCAGTGAAATCAATGATTACTTTATTCGCTCCGCTATCGAGAGTTTTTTGTAATAGTTCTTCAGCTTGATCGGCATTAGCTGAGTCCCAGCGGGCAACAGGGCTTACAATAGTGATATCTTCTTGCTGGCTAACATTGATTTTCATAATAATGATTTTGAGTAATGATGCTTGTTCGTGCAGTTAATGTGAGATAAGTGAGCAAGTATTGCAAGTGAATTAGTCTACGCTATAAAGCTGATAGTGGGGGGGGATACAGGATTAGGGATTGGGCAGGATATCCTTTTGTAAATCTAGTAGAGTCTGTTGAGCGTCTTCAAATGCAAATGACCTCACCTGAGTGGTGAGCTTTGATAAGAGTCTTGTAGTAATATGTTCTGAAATGAGTTCAGAAAGTTCGGCTACAGTATCCTCAGCATCAGGATCCATTTCTGCCAGCAAATCATTTAGTGTAGAAATGATGATTTTGACATTTTTAATGTCTAGGGGGGCTTTTTCAGAATGTTTATCTGTAGTATCTCGTTCAATCGCCCAAGTAGCAGGCAAAGCGTCCATTAGCGGGTTCATGACACTCTCAAACTGCTCATATGCTGACTGTTTCGCGTCTTCATCGGAACTCTTAAGGGCTGACTCCAGTGATTTGGACACTTTTTGAAGTTCTTGGGCTCCAATTGTTCCAGCGATACCCTTGATGGTATGAGCTGTACGAACAGCAGCAGCTTGGTCCTTACTGCTCATACAGGACGCTATCAATGCTGAATCATGTCTGTGATCGTCATAAAAATCCTTTAATAGTTTACTGTATAATTTGTGATTTCCTCCTACATTTTTCAATCCTTTTTCGAAGTCGATTCCTGGGATCTGATTAGGAAGGTCATATCGTCCAACCATTGGTATCGGCTTTTTATGAGAATCATTTGCTGGTTGATGTTTCGCTGGAATCCATTTCAGCAGAGTGGTGAACAGAAAGTTAGGGTCGATAGGTTTGGCAATGTGCTCATTCATTCCATGATCAAATGCAGCTTGTCGGTCTTCGGTTGTGGCGTTGGCCGTCATGGCAATTATCGGGAGGTCGTTGTATTTAGTATTCGACCTGATTTTCTTAGTTGCCGTATATCCATCCATTACAGGCATTTGGATATCCATCAGTATGGCCTCGTATGTATTTTTCTCGAGCAAATCCAGAGCTTCTTGACCATGATTGGCAATCTCAATATCAAGGCCACCTTGTAATAGTAGTTCGCTAGCCACCTGCTGGTTAATCTGGTTATCTTCAACCAGCAGAACACGAGCACCCGCAATGGGTGCTAAATCGACCGTCATGTTGCTCTTGTCCTCACATCTTCGTGTCGAGGATCTGTGCGAGAGATTGTTACCAAACGCTTCCATAGAAGCGTCAAACAGATGGGATGGGCTAATCGGTTTAGTTAATATACCATCGGCATATTCAGAACCCTTTTTCTTAGAGAGTTCATTTTGAGCAAAGGCTGAAATCAAAATCACCTTAGGGATCTTTGTCAGGTTCATTTCAGATTTGATTTTAATGGTGGCATCTATTCCGTTCATCCCTGGCATTAACCAATCCATTGCTATAAGGTCAATGTCGTGCTCTTTGATTACAGCAAAGGCCTGTTCTGCATTGTCAGCAGTTATAACGTTGAAACTAAATGACGTAAAGTAGTGGGTTAGAATCTCTCTAGAAGTTAAGTTGTCGTCTACTACTAGGGCATTTAGTCCTCTCAGATCGGGGGAGGGAGAAAAGTCTCCGCGAGAATCAGTCGATTTGCCCCGTTTTAGAACCGCTGTAAAGCTGAACGTGCTACCGTGATCAGGTATGCTTTCGACCCAGATTTTTCCACCCATCATTTCAACGAGCTGCTTACAAATTGCTAAGCCTAAACCAGTTCCTCCGTATTTACGAGTAGTCGAGGAGTCAGCTTGGGAGAAAGACTGGAACAATTTGCTCATTTGCTCATCGGTCATGCCTATTCCGGTGTCGCTTACCGAGAATTTTAATTTTACGCCGGCATGGGATTCCGACTCTTTGGTAATACGCAATACCACCTCACCTCGATCAGTAAATTTGACCGAGTTATTAGCTAAATTGATAAGAATTTGTCCTAGTCTGAGGGGGTCGCCAAGCAGGGAGGATGGAACGGAGTCCCCACGATCGAATAGAAGCTCTAATCCTTTTTCTTGTGTTTTCACGGACACAACAGTCGCAACTTGATCCAGTACATCATCAACCATAAATGGCACTTCCTCCATATCGAGCTTGCCAGCTTCGATTTTAGAAAAATCAAGAATGTCATTAATGATTCCTAGAAGCGATTTTGAGGACTGGTGCACCTTAGAGATATAGTCACGTTGTTTATCGTCCATCTCGGTCCGTAAACATAAATCACTCAAGCCAATGATCGCATTCATGGGAGTTCGGATCTCATGACTCATATTAGCAAGGAAATCGCTTTTTGCCTTGTTTGCTGCATCAGAAGCTTCCTGAGCTTTCTTTAATTCTTGAGCTGATTTAAACCGCTCATAAACTCTACCAAGTTGATCTCCCAAGTTGCCCATCACCTGAAGGATGCTAGGTTCTGATGCACTGGAATTGCGTTTAATGAATTCTAGAACAGCAATGACTTTGCCGTTAGCGAGAACAGGGAAGCCTATTCCGCTTCCATCAAGATCGATTTTTTCTGAGGAGTTTTCATCGAGATGAAGATTCTCTATCCACTCAGGTTTGCCTGATTTTAGCACATGGCCAGCTATGCCTTTTCCTCTGATTAACGTGGCATCATAAGCATTCTGAATGAATTTCGCAAAATAGTCCTCGTCCTTTACATGCCAGATATCAGTGGAACGTAACTCGGAATGCTTCTCATTCCACAGGTAAGCATGACCGAGTTCCCAGTTCATATAACTACAGATCATCCCTGAGACTTTATCTAGGGCTTCTTCGAAATTAGATGCTTCCGCTGCTAGGCTTGGCCCTCGATCTAGGAGCTTTGCTTCTAGCGCGACTTTGTGCTCTCTCTCTTCCATCTCTTTGCGCTCCGTTAGGTCACGCAATAAACCAATAAATATTTTTTCGTTATCAAGGGTAAGCTCTGAAACCTTAAGCTCGAGAGGAAATGTCGTGCCATCATGGCGCACTCCCTCTACTTCTCGGGTATTGCCTACAATGGTTGAAGGCTGTGCAGGACGGTAATTATTTAAGTGATCATCATGGTTGGCTGCAATTGCTTTTGGCATAAGTATTTTTACATTCTTGCCAACCGCTTCTTCCGCCTTATAGCCAAATATTTCCTCTGCAGCTTTGTTGAATATCTGCATGCGGCCCTGAGTGTCAATGGTGACAATGCCATCAGCACTAGATTGAATAATTGCACTAACGCGTTTCTCGCTGTTACGCATTTTGCCTTCTGAGTACTGCAGGTGCTTATTTGCAATGGCCATGCGGACGCGGCTCCAAGCAAATATACCTGTTAAAATTGATAACAAGACACATGAAAAAGCCATTGTCCAGAATGCCTGCCTTCTAATGTTTTTGATTGATTCGTAGGCCTCAGAATAATCGATCTCTGAACAAACCCCAAATCCAAGCTCTTCATCCCAAGTCCAAGTTCCAATAACTGGGACTCCACGATAATCATTATATGCATCCAAATTACGCCCAACCTTACCTGCGGTTGCGTTCTCAGCCATGTGGGTCAACGGAAAATCCTGATGACCATCAGATGGACGGAACCCCTCTACCATATTACCTCCTGGGTCACGAATTTCAATATTAAGGATTCCTCGTTCGCCGGGTTTAATGAGTTCGATCTGCCTCAGGTCTTGGTCGAAGCGGCTTTCACTAATTAGCTGACCTCTACGGTTGAAGGCGTAACTTTCACCAGAGTCACCGACTCGTCCGCGTTGGAGGATACCAGTGAACTCTTCTTCCGGATTGATGAGAAAAATCAGCACTCCATCTTTTCCTCCCTGACCTTTTACCTTAGCTCCAGCGAGCATGGTCGCACGCGGCTTTAGCATTAGTCCATTTGGAAACCATTGAGCTGGGAGTCCGAAGGAGCTGTAGCGTGGCCCGCGTAGCACGTCGCTAACAAAGCTTATATCTTCTGACCTCTTGGTTTGATGACTAAGCATTATGTTCTTATCACTTCCGACCACTCTTCCATTAGGGGTGATTAACAAAAACCCCTCATACCTCTTCTCTGTCATCAACGGCTCTAGAATGATCCTTAGGCGCATTTGTTCTGCAGCATTAACAAGGTCAGTATCATTCTCAGAAAGGCTGCTATAGAGTTGTGAAACCTCTGGTAAACCGGCCCATGATCGAACTTCTTGTTCTCTTTCTACACACCAATGTTTGGCAGCTTTGGAAGTAGTCCCGAGAACTGTGTCTAATGTGTTGCGTAGATCTCTTTTTTCACTATCAACAAGGTGAGTCATGTTTCTCCATGAGATCCCGGCAATTAGCCCGATGGCTACTAATGAAGCTGCAAGAAGAGGCCAACTTTGAACAACACCAGCAATGATGAGGCTGCTTTTCTTATCTGTGATGCTTGACGGTTTTACTTTTTGTTGATTGTTGTCCTTGTTGTTTTTAAAGTGTTTGAAGGCTGAAACGATCAAAAATAAAATAACGATAATAGAACAGATGCCGATGCACATGACGATCAGCAATAGGCCTTCACCTTCAAGTGTTAACTGATCGAGTTCTAATTGTGTGCGACTATCAACGGACGCATTCACCTCATCAATTAAAGCCATGATGGAGGCCTTGGTTTTATGGTAGTCATTTCCATATAGAAGGCTATGCGCCAGCTTTAAATCTGGGTTTCCCCGTTGCGTGTATTTGCCGGTGTTATCCAAGAAAATACCTTTCACTGCATACATAGCTTCTTGCTCGAACATCGATAATTTGTTCGATGTCTCTTGAGCTTTCCTTAGTAGCTGGAATTCATCCTCCGAAAAGCCTGCATCCTCCATCAGAACCCTAAGAGCAATAGCCTTTTCGTCTGACCTCGGTTTGTCCCCAGTGGCAACTACATAGTCCCAGTAAATAGAACTATAATTGATAGGGCGGGGGGCTTCGCCTCTACGAATCGCCAATATTCTGTTAAAGTATTCCTCGTATCGAGAGTCGCCAGTAGCGGCATAAGTCCGAGCCATGCGTGTCAAATCATCGGATGTTTGACGTAGGTGATCAACCAACTGCAACGATTCCAGTCGCTTAATCTTCGCTGCTCCTGCTGTATCGTTATTGGCGACATAGAGTTGGGTAGTATAGGAACCCGTTCCTACCAGCATGAGGAGTAGAATTAATAATGCTGATAATTGAAACTCACTAGCCCGCTTTTCGCGATTGTCGCGTACGCTTCTACTCATAAAGTCATCGAATAGAACAGAGTCTGATTTGACAAGGTAATTTTGTGCTGTCAGCTCATATTTTGAAATGTGTTAATTAGTGATGGCCACAGTAATTAAAGTCGTATCATCTGTGTCATCATTGTTGATTGATCGAGACATGAGATGATCAGCGAGTGTGCTCATACACCCCAGATTTTTAGAAAACGCTGAGTGAATATGTTTTTGCCAAACCCCATCAATTAATCCGTCGCTGCATAATAAAAATTGATCACCAATTGCGTAGTTGATGGTTGAGGAGTATGCTTTGACAGTAGCATTTCCTCCACCCATAACCTGATACAGAGCTGAGCGGTGTGGGTGATTACGAAACTCTCGCTCGGTAAGTTCACCTCGGTTTAGTTTTCGCCAAGCAAAGGTATGGTCTTGTGAAAGTTGCTGTAAGTCGTTTTGGCTGTCATCTTGATCAATTCCTTTTCGGTATAGATACAGTCGAGAGTCTCCAACATTTATAAAATATAATTTTTGGGAGGTAAACCACGCCAAAGTGAGCGTTGCTGCCATTCCTTGCCGAGCTTTATCCTTGTCCGCAGTCATATTGATGGCGTGGTGTACGTCTTGTACCGTGCTTTCTAATAGTCCAATATAGTCTGGAGTCTTCCCACTAGCTGCAATTTCACATGCTTCTGGGAGTAGAGCACTGAGAATTCGGGTTAGGAGATCGGACGCGACATTACCCGCATTTCCCCCCCCCATACCATCTGACACTACAAAGATTAAATCCTGGGAGTGTATTGATTCACTACCTTGATTTTTAAGAAATGTGGCACCGTTAATATCAGCACTAAAAACCAACCAGGAATCGTCATTTATAGGACTTTTTGTTCCTGAGACTGAATCAGCATACCAATTGAGATTTGCCGATTGAATAGAGTGAGCATCTTTATTGGTCATGTTCAGTAGATTCGGAGATGGAGTGGTTGTTTATACTGAGCGGGCTAAGAGCGTTTTATTATGGGGGGATATCTGATCTAGTATCACGAGGTGATCGCATTAGTCGCAAAATAAATAGACATATCGTAATAATACTTGTGGCAATCACTGGGATACTCCCAATGTGGCGTCCTTGTTTGATTTTCCTATGTTTATCTGTTCCGTATCCGTGCAAGAAAAGTTGTGCTCGGTAGTCCGTGTATTGCTATAGCTACTATAATCGATCCTTTTTTAGGACGTTACTCATAAATCAAGATTAGTCGAATTTATAAAGAGCTAGACGACCAAATAGGTTAGTTTGTTCAAAAGCTCTTCCACCCGTTGCCATATTTTTGCTGATATGCCAAGGTCCATGTATGTGTCCATCAGCTTGAGGTCATTGGCCTTGCAATAGTTTTCGGCTCATTCTTCCTGTCGTTTTTACGACCTGCCTTTTGCATGCTCTTTGAAGTCTAGTAGCGAAAGTAAGAAATCGCTTTGGTTGCAGGCGCATGTGTGTATTCTGCTGAGGCCATGATGTGTATTTGTATTCATTAATCTGCATCACGAAAACTAAACTATTCTTAGCCATGAGCGATATTCAAGACATTAACATTACCATGAACACCAGCAAGGGCGCCATCAAGGTGCGTATGTTTGCCGGTGACACTCAAGTGACCTGCGCCAGCTTCCTGAATTTGGCCAGCAAAGGCTTTTACGACGGGATCGTTTTCCACCGTGTGATCCCCAACTTTATGATTCAGGGGGGAGACCCGACGGGTTCTGGTATGGGCGGCCCGGGTTACAAGTTCGAGTGTGAGTGCAAACCTCACCTGAAGCACGACAAAGCCGGGATTCTTTCCATGGCCAATGCCGGCCCCAACACGAACGGTTCGCAGTTTTTCATCACCCATGGAGCGACGCCTCACCTGGATGGTAAACACACCGTGTTTGGCGAAGTGACCGAAGGTCAGGATGTGGTGGATGCGATTGCTCAGGGCGATACCATCGAATCGATCGAGATTCACGACAGCACCGACGCCTTGTTTGCTGCGCAGTCCGGCCGCGTTTCCGATTGGAATACGGCTCTGTCCTAAGGAATTGCGATATGAATTTATTTCAAGGGGTGTGGATGCCGGGCGGCATGTCACGCCCCTTTTGTTTTTCTTCG
Source organism: Oceaniferula marina (assembly GCF_013391475.1). NCBI lineage: Bacteria > Pseudomonadati > Verrucomicrobiota > Verrucomicrobiia > Verrucomicrobiales > Verrucomicrobiaceae > Oceaniferula > Oceaniferula marina. The sequence goes on from NZ_JACBAZ010000006.1 coordinate 58,370, forward strand.
GTTGAAAAATAGGAGATTGGTGGGAGAATGGCATGTCCTTGAAACGAGGACTCAAGCGACCCTCAATCGCCCCCGAGCGACACTCAAGTAACACCCAACAACCATGATTTACCTGCTTTCTCCGGCCAAGACACTGGATTACGATTCCGATGTTCCCTCGCTGCGTGGAACGATGCCCCGATTTCTTGACCATTCCGAGCAATTGGTCGAGGTGATGCGCACGATGTCAGCGGAGGATTTGCAGTCCTTAATGGGGATCTCGCCCAAGCTGGCCGAGGTGAATGTGGAGCGCTTTGCCTCGTGGAAGCCGGATTACTCAAAGGCCGAATCCAGACAGGCTATTTTGGCTTTTAAAGGGGGCGTCTATCAGGGGCTTGCTGTGGAAGCGTGGGCAAAGGAAGACTTTGCCGAAGCCCAGAAGTCGTTACGGATTTTATCAGGATTATACGGAGTGCTTCGACCTCTGGATTTGATGTTGCCATATCGTTTGGAAATGGGAAAAAAGGTGGCGACCGAGAGGGGGGCGAACCTGTATCGATTTTGGGGCGATTTGTTGACCCAGAGTTTGAACAAGGAGCTCAAAGGGCCTGACGATGCGATTGTAAATCTGGCATCCAACGAGTATTTTTCTGCTCTGCAGCCGAAGGACTTAAAGGCTCCGGTGCTGACTCCGGTGTTCAAGGATTGGAAAAACGGCAAGCTGAAGGTGATTTCTTTTTATGCCAAAAAGGCACGAGGTCAGATGGCAGCCTGGGCGATTTGCAAGAAGCTGACAACTCCTGACGAGTTGAAGGCCTTTACCGGAGGGGGCTATGCCTACGATGCTTCCCTGAGTGATGCGTCCTCGTTTGTCTTCACCCGGGGCGAAGCGTAACTCGGGATACCTCTGATAGGTGGCGAGACTGGCGTTTCATCGCGGAGCCTTTTTTGCCTTTTATTATTTCGCCTCGAAGCCTTAAATCACGGCGCTTCACCGGAGCGGTCAAAGGATGCAGTGGTATTACATAAAGGGAGGTAAAAAGGCAGGGCCGATCGCGGCAGCGGAAATCAAAGCCATGTATAAGTCCGGTCGCTTGGCTGGCAGTGATCAGGTCTGGAAGGTGGGGATGGATAACTGGCTTCCACTCGATCAGGTCGATGAGTTGAGCGTTTCTCCAGCCCCTGCAATGCCGTCCCTTTCCGGCACACCCTTGGCGCCTCCCGAACCCGTGGCACTGGAACCTTATCAACGTCCCCGAAGACCAGAGAGCGACGGGCTGATGCCCAAAAGCCATGTGGATTCAGATATTCCCACTTACCTATGGCAGTCGATCGTCGTGACCTTGATGTGCTGCCTTCCTCTGGGAATTGTCGCCATTGTTTATGCTTCCAAGGTGGACAGCCTGAAGTACGCGGGGGATATGATGGGCGCCCGCCACGCCTCCGAAACCGCAGGCAAATGGTGTGCCATTGCCTTTGGTGTTGGCGTGTTGGGGGTTGTGATTTATCTGGTGATGATGATGGGGCTCCTTGCCGGCGGCCTATGAGGATGCCAGCTCCCGCATCAGGGCTTTGTTCAGGCGGATCCCGGCTTCAAAGTTCTCGATCCAGTAGTTTTCGTTGGGGGCGTGGATCTGGCAGTCGGGTAATGCCAAGCCCAGCATCAGGGACTCCACGCCGAGAATCTCTTTCATGTCCTGAATGATCGGTATGGACCCACCCTCGCGGATGAGCACGGGGTCAACACCAAAGGCCTCCTTAAGCGCGGCCTGGCCGGCTTTGCCATTCTCTGAATGCGGGTCGGCGAAAAAGGGTTTGCCATCGTGACCGATTTCCACATCGACGGTGACCCCCTTCGGACAGTGCTTGAGCAGGTGCGCTTTGACCTTGCGCATGATGTCCGCCGGTTCCTGGTCGGGCACCAGACGGAAGGAGAACTTGGCCATGGCTTTGGCAGGGATCACGGTTTTCGATCCTTCGCCTTGGTAGCCGCCGCCGATGCCGTTGACTTCAGCTGTCGGGCGGGCCCAGAGTCGTTCCGACGAGCTATACCCGGGTTCTCCAAAGGTTTCCGGCGAACCCGTGATGGCCAGGGTGTCCTCATCACTGACTCCCGGGACTTTTGCCCACATGTCCCGCTCCCATTGCTCGAGTGGGCGGACGTCATCGTAAAAACCGTCGATGGCAATCCGGCCATCGGCATCGTGTAGTGAGGCGACCAATCGGGCGACTGCGGTTGCGGGGTTGGCAACGGCGCCGCCATAGACACCGGAGTGCAAGTCTCCGCTGGGGCCATGGACGGTGACTTCGCAGCAGGTGATACCCCTCAGGCCATACCCCATGGTGGGCACGCCCTTGGCGACCATGCCGGTATCTGATACCGCGATGACGTCGCAGGCGAGTGCTTCTTTATGTTTTTCGAGGAAGGGGACGAGGTTCGGGCTGCCGATTTCTTCTTCTCCTTCGAAAAGCAGGATGAGGTTGACCGGGAGTTCTCCATGATCCTGAAGGGTTTCTTCAACACCGAGCACGTGCGCGAGCATTTGGCCTTTGTTGTCGGTGGAGCCGCGGCCCCAGATCCGGCCCTCTTTGATGACGGGTTCAAAGGGATCGGTGTCCCAGAGTTCGACCGGGTCCACGGGTTGGACGTCGTAGTGGCCGTAGATCATCAGTGTTTTTTTATCCGCTTGGTGGGTGTTGCGAGCGGTGACGATCGGGTGCCCGGGCGTTTCATGCAGTTCGGTATCCAGCCCCATGCTGCGGAGTTTTTCGATCAACCAATGGGCGCAGGCGCGGACGTCGCCACGATGTTGGGAGTCGGTCGAGATGCTGGGAAATCGGAGAAAGGCAAAAAGGTCTTCGAGCTGCGGAGTCATGCTCTATGATTGGCAATCCTGAGGGCTGCCGACAAGGAGATAATCGGAGAGATTGGCCATGTCGGGAAAGATGGCATTCTAACTTGAAAGATGGGGGGGATCTCATCTGTAATACAGGGAAGGTATCACGGCACGCAACATGATGAAATTGGAAGAGAGTAAAAGGCGGTTTTTCGGCTGGAAAAAAATGAAGCATTGGATTGTCAGCTGCACGGTTTTGAGTGTGCTGCTCTTACTGATGTTGGTGTTCAAGGAGTCGTGGCAGGAGCCCGCTCAGATCTTGGTGTTTGCCGGCATGTTCCATCCGGTTTTTTTGCACTTGCCGATCGGGATGTTGGTGATTGTGGTGTTGATGGAGGTGATTGCCCGGATGCGCGGTCGGAAGTCCCATGCCACGATGCCGCTGGCGATGTCCGCGCTCACCTCGGTGATCGCTGTGGTGTTTGGCTACATCCTGATGCGTTCCAACACCTACCCGGAGGATTCCATCGATGCGCACTTGTGGAGTGGGGTGATTTTCACGGTGATCCTGATTTGGACCTTGTTTTTCAAGTTGCGCTACAATGAAACCGGCAGGGGGCAGCGAACATACTGGGTGCTTTTATTTCTCAGTACCGCTTTGATGTTTGCGACCGGGCATTACGGCGGGGTGATTACCCACGGCGATCCTCTGGATGCAGCCCCATGGAATCAGAAAAACGACCGCAAGCAAAAGCGGGGGCAAGGGGTGCAGATGCAGGCGGGGGCAGGTTTGGGCCAACAGTTGGTGTATGAAGATATCGTCATCCCGATTCTGGAGAATAAATGTTACAACTGCCACGGGCCGAAAAAAAGCAAAGGGCGGCTACGCATGGACAGCTATGAAGCGATGCTTGAAGGAGGGGATGAGGGACCGTGTCTGGTGCCCGGCGATCCTAAGAAAAGCTTGATGATTGAGCTGATCCATCTTCCGGAAGATGATGAGTTCCGCATGCCACCCGAGGATAAACCTCAATTGACCGATGCCGAAACCAAGGTGATCACCTGGTGGGTCGAAATGGGAGCTCCCCAGCAGACGAAATTAGAATCCTTGGAATTGCCCGACCCCGTTCGCTCGGCTTTACAGCAGTTGTTTGGAGCGAAGGCAGATAAGCCGTCTGGCAAACCAGCAGCAACAAAGCCGGATGCCGACGCTCCCGACCCCGCACAAATCAAACAAAAGTACGCCGAGACGGTAGCCAAGCTTCAGCAGAAGTTCCCTGGGAGCCTGACCTGGCTATCCCGGGGGGATGCCCACTTGTCATTGAACGTTGCCAGTGTCCGCGAGCGTTTCAACGATGAGGATTTGGCCTTGTTTCGAGACCTTGCTCCGCTCCTGTCCCGGGTGGATTTGACGGCGGCCTCGATCAGTGACGATTCAGCCCCTATCCTGGCATCGATGATTTCGCTGACATCCTTGCGACTGTCGGAAACCAAGGTGAGTGACCAGACGGTAGCGGCGCTGACCGGCTTGAAGCAGTTGGAGTCCTTGAGCCTTTATGGCACGGAGGTCAGTGACCAAGGTGTGATGCAGCTCGCTGCGATGACACAGCTGAAACATCTTTATCTTTGGCAAAGCAAGGTGACCCATGATGGGATACAGGCCTTGCAGGCGAAGCTTCCCGATTGCGAAATCTCCATCGGAAGTCAAAGCCCCCAACCTTAGTTTTTACATTCAGATCAAGTATGAAACCTCTACAACCCCTCGCAGCTTTTCTCCTATTTGTACCTAGTAGCCTGATTGCCCATGAAGGCAAGCATGACGCTCCGGCAAAGCCAGCTCTGGACACCCCGGTGTTGACCGGTAACGGTGAACATCGCTTTATGACCGCCCCCCGTTGGGCAAAGATGCCGGACGGTCGTTCCATTGGACCGACGCACGGAGGCGTGGCTGTCGGACCTCAAGGGAACATCTACGTTAGCACGGATGCGAAACATGCCCTCTGTGTGTTTCGCCCTGACGGATCCCATTTGAAAAATATCGCGCCAGATTGTGTTGGCCTGCATTCCTTGGTGATGCATGAACAGGGAGGGAAACATTTTCTCTATGGCGCGCACCTGAAAGGCAAGAGGGTGGTGAAGCTGGATCTCGATGGGAAGCTCATCATGAGTCTGCCAGCGCCGGGAAGTGATGATGTTCCAGGCGGTTTCAAGGGCGTGACCGCCGTTGCTGTTGCTCCGGACGATTCGATCTATGTCGCCGTCGGATACGGGTCGAATTTGATTCATAAGTTTTCGCCAGAAGGAAAACTGATCAAAAGCATCGGGGGCAAAGGAGGTGGAGAAGGAAAGTTTAAAACCTGCCACGGACTGGCTGTGGATTTGCGATTTGGAGCCCCTCGCTTGTTAGTGGCGGATCGGGAGAACCGGCGTTTGGTTCACCTGGACCTCGAGGGCAATTGGCTGGGGGTGTATGCTTCCCATTTGCGCCGTCCCTGTGCCATCGATTTCCACGGTGAGTATTGTGCCGTGGCAGAGCTGGAGGGGCGGGTCACCATTCTTTCGAAACAGGGAGCTCCCTTGGCTTTTCTCGGTGATAACCCAAACCGGAAGCAGTGGGCAAAATTTCCAGTCCCGGTAGCGAACTGGCAGGAGGGGGTGTTTACCGCGCCTCATGGCTTGGCCTATGACGCCGAAGGTCGTCTCTACGTGCAGGATTGGAATGCCACCGGCCGGGTCACCAAACTGGTGCCGGTTGAACGATAGAAGATGAGAGCATTTTGGGTCAGTGGCAAGCGGCAGAGGGCTTGGCCCTGCCTGTTCCTGATCCGGGGCTTCTTGATATTGGCCGGGGTAAGCGCCTGTGGCCAGGCTGCTGAGTTATGGGAGCTGCCACCTTTACGCTACTCCCAGACAAAGCCGAACGACCCGCTTGCTCGCTTGGTTGCCGATGTGCAGGCTGGGAAAAAATCGTTGCCAGTCAAGGATACCAAGTCGCTATTGTTAGCCTTGTTGCGAGAGCTTGATATTCCGGTGGAATCCCAGGTGCTTGTTTTTTCCAAAACGAGTAAACAAGTTTCACTGATCAGTCCGGGGAATCCGAGGGCGATTTATTTTTCCGATAATGCCTACCTTGCCTGGGTTCCCGGCGGAAGTATTGAGGCGATTGTGCATGATCCGGTCTTAGGCCCCGTCTTTTATGAGGTGATGCCTTCCGCAGAGGATGGGCATATCAGCCTGCAGCGGTCGGGGAGTTGCCTGGCATGCCATATCCACCAAGGAGGAAGCCTCGGGCTGACCCTGAGGTCGACCAAGACCGCTCGATCCGGAACTCCGGGAGCGGTGGTGGATCACGCTGTGAACCACCGGACTCCTTACCAAAAACGTTGGGGGGGATGGTATGTGACCGGTCGCTTGGATGGAATGAAGCACTTGGGGAATTGGGCTGGAGGACAAGCGCTGGATCTTGATCGGCAAGTGCCGGCTGGTCGCTATCCTCACGCCGGCAGTGATGTGTTGGCTCTGATGTTACTGGACCACCAAGCCCGGATGTATAGTTTGTTGGTCAGGGCGAAAATGCACTATCAGAGAGCCTTGTGGCTGGAGAAGGCGCTGGCCCATCAGGGAGGAAGTGCCCCCGGGGGAGAGACCAGTGCTTCGGCTCGTTTGGCGGATAGGATGGCGGAGGAAATTCTGAGCTGTTTGCTTTTTGCCAATGAGGCGGAGTTGCCGGGTGACGGCGTACAGGCTTCGGCTTCCTTTCAGCGGGCTTTTCAAGGTCAGGGTCGGCTTCCAGCAGGCAATCAAGAGGCTGTAGCAAGCCCGACTTTTTCGCTCAGGGATCTGAGGTTATACAAGCGTATTTTCAAGTACCGCTGCTCCTACATGATTTATTCTGATGGTTTCCGGGATTTGCCTGCGGAGCTTAAGTCGCGGGTGATGAGTCGACTCTATCAAGTGCTCGAGGGCAAGGATACCAGTGGCGCATATGATTACCTTGGCGCACGGGAGCGGAGCCGGATTTTACAGATATTGAATCAGACGCTTGTCGATGAGGATGAGGCGGCGGATGAGGCAGTGGATAAGTGATGGGGGGATTAGGCATCAACAAAAAGGATGTCCTTGCGTCGTGATTCGGGGGTGACTTTGAGGTGTTTCATTTTTCCTTTATGAATCGATCCCTCGATGATGGTGTTGTATGGGGCGTGGAGCTTGAATGTGCAGTTCCAGTCTGCGGGGAGGGCAGGATTGAGGAAGATTTTTCGCGAATACGGGTCCGGCTGCATGATCATGGATTGAACGGCCTTCATCATCACGCCACCATGATCCTGATCCGGAGTCCAATCGTAGTTAGGTCCCCAGAAGGCGGGAAATCGACAACTCTTATCATAATTCTTGCAGCGCTTTACGAGGTAGTCGCGCGATTCCTCCCGCAGGCCGAGATAGGTCATAAAGAGGTTGTCTTGCCTCCATCCGGAGGTCCCTTTGTCCCAGCGGTGTTGCAGAGCATTCAATCCAAGGGCTGCGTTGCCTTTTTCGAATGAGCAAAGTCTGAATGGAAAAACAGCGTAGAGTTCTGGGTTTTCCACATTGCGTTTGCTGGCAAAGCGGGTGGCCGGAGCCAAGGCCGATTTCTCACCAATTTGACGGATGGGTAGCGGGGCTAGCTTACTTTGGAATTTACGGTAAAACGCACGATGCTCGTTGTTGAGGGTATTTGTCGGCAGGGAAAGAAGACGCTGGGTGATGGCGTGAAGTCCCGCCACCTCAGGCATCGGGTTGGTGCAGTCCCACCAGGTTTCACATGCCATCGACGGGTGCATGACCAGTTCTCCCTGCTTGTTGGTTTCGTAATGTTGGTCAAAGAATTGAACCACCTCATAGGCAAGCGGTAGGATCTTTTGTTTGAGGAACTCATCATCTTGGGTGTGGTCGAAGTAGTCGAGCATCATAAAGACAAGTTCGGGGCCAGCCACCCATTCCCACTTGTGCCAGCCGCTTTCTTGTAGTTTGTCTTTTCGTTCTTCGAAGGGTTGCCAGCCATAAGTCTGGGTGAACGTAGCTCCCCAGAAGTAGGTGCATTCCGAAAAGAAGGCTCCTCCATGTCCAAGGTATTTTTGGGTTCGGAACTTGTTGAGTTGAAAACAGTCCTCGGCATACATCTTGAACAAGGGCTGGAGTAGATCGAAGTCCCCGGATGCATACATACTCAAATACGGGAGGCGGGTATTTTGCCACCAAAATCCCGGGCCCCACCGACGATAATCAGGGTCACCCTTGAACGGAACGGTGAAAAGCGATCCGTTAAATTTGATCGGGTGCTTGCCCCGACCGGCACAGGCGTCGATAAAACGTTGCAGGGCATAGCTCTGGGATACCAGGCGGGCGTCATTTGTTTGCTCGAGTGTTGCCTGGTCAACTTGCTTACCATCCAGATAGAGTGCGATTTCGGCATTCTTTTCGTCGAAACGAACCGCAATGTGGTGCCATGTTCCAGGGGTGAGGCAGTCTTTTTGTTTTAAGATGCTATTGCCGTTGATGAGGCGCAGGCTCTTTCCCGGATAGGTATCCAAGAGAAAGCCATCGCTGCCGCCGGGTGTGATGTTATCGATAATTCTGCCCGTGCCCGCCCCGGCTTGAATCCAGGTTTCGAGCGTGAATGAGCCAGTCAGCTCTTTGTTGCTGATTCCTTCGAGGGTTCCTCCAAGAGGGGGATTTGTGACCGAGACGAGTGCCTTGGCTTGGGCTCGTTGGGTGTGCTGTTTGGCGGCTGCTAGCTGGCGGATTTGATCTTCTGGCAGGGCATGTGGGATGAGGCTGACTCTGCCAACTTTACCATCGAAGCGGTTGTGTCCGGCTTGATCCGCTCCGAGTTTCACTGGATGTTGATTGACGGGGCTTAGTCGCTTGGGACTGGTGTCTGCTGTTGCGAGGTGGATCCAGCTGCGCGACCAGAATGAGCTCCACCATGTTAGGTGATCTTTTTTTCGTTGATCCAGCGTTAGTTTTTGGATGTCTTGGGCCATACCTTGGATCTTGCCGAGCCATTGCTTTGGGGTCGATGGTTGCTGGGTGAGCAGCGTGACCGAGAGCTGGCTGTTGGTCTTGGGTGGTATGACGAGCGTTGTGTCGTTTACCCGTTTGCCATCCGGGCTGGTGATCAGCCCTCCAAACGTCCGGTGCAGAATCGGGTCCTCTTTAAGGTATTCCGACAGCCCTTGCAGGCGGTTCGACATCTCAAAGCCGTCGGATTTGAGATTGTGGTGGTACCAGGCGACCTGATTGGTGAGGCCGGGGACAATGGTGTCGGGTTCGATGATCACTTCTTTTGCCAGCTTGTTTTTTTGAGATCGCTTTTCCTGAAGGTCACTGACCTGGCCAAGAGGGTAGGCTTTTTTCTCTGTTCGCCAGAGCTCCAGCTTGGCGGTCATTTTAAGTGGCTGTGAGCTATTTTGTTCGATCTGAATGTTCGGGTTGTTGGCATCGATCCATACCGATAGCTTGGTTTGTTGCTCGGGTCTGTTGGAGGTGATCGTGATGCACCCTTGTTGCAGGTCGAGCCTCTGGTTGAAGGTGTCACCAGGTTTGAAGATGGCGGGATCGCAGGTGACTCTGATTTTGCCTACTTTCAGGAGTCGGCCGTTGTCTCCCCAGGCATCGGATTTACTGATGTAGAGTAGGAGGTCGCCGTTGGGTTCAACCCAGACGTTGGCTCCGATGTCACCATTTCCAATGGGCATACTGCCTGATGCGTTCGCACTTGGGCTATCCCAAACGACATCATAGTTGGGCGTGTTTTGATCAGGAGCAGCGCTAAGGGTGCCACCGAGAATCAGGGGCAGGCAGGGGAGCAAAGAGAATAATTTTTTCGTCATGGCTTGTGATGAGTATCAGATGAGTATGGCTTCAGTGATTATACGTCTGTATTTCATAAGTATCATAGTGAATATCACCTATTTTTTTGGACAAATCGCAGATTGTGTTCATTTTGACCTTGTTGTTACGTTTTGATGCATTGAATGAAATTGGAAATAAGTCACTTAAGCATAGATACCTATGCCTTTGATAAGGTCGAGGTTGGGAAATGGTGGGATTTTAAAAATCACATCAGCCCATTTGCCCGCATTTTTCTGGTGGATGCAGGAAAGCAGGAGGTTTCTTTTCATGGGAAAACCTATCACCATCAGCGGGATAGTTTGGCTTTGATTCCTCCATACACTCCGGTGGACTACTATTGTGCTGATGTTTGCAGTCAGTATTACTTCATTTTTACATGTCGGCTTGAGAATGGAAAAGACCTCTTCACCGACTGCCGGTTTCCGTATCTACTATCGGCTGACGCTTTGAGTCACGAGTTATGCCAGCATCTACATCGTCAATTGCCGGGGTTCGGGCTGAGCAATGTCGATGCGGATTCCGAAGATTTTAATCACATGATTTTCCGTTCGCAATTGGCGGGGCTGAGTTTACAACAAAAGCTGGTGCTACAGGGGACGGTGGGATTGCTGCTGTCGCGTTTTGCCGCTGATGCCCAGAGGAGTGAGCAGTTGATTCGGTTTTCGAAGTCGTTTCAGTTTATCGAAACCCACCTTGGTGAGGATTTGAGTCTGGCGGTGCTTGCAGATCTGGAGGGGGTGAGTAAGACGTATTTTTCAGATCAGTTTTATGAGCATTCGGGTGTCCGACCATCTGAGTATATCGCTCATAAAAGAGAAGTCAGAGCCCGCGAACTATTAGCCACCACTTTATTGAATATGAGTGAAATCGGTCATGCTATAGGCATTCCCGACCAGGCGTATTTCTGCCGATTCTTTAAAAAACGAACCGGCATCGCACCTAAAAAGTACCGTTTGGCGAACCTGATTGATGAGGGGGCCAAGGCCAGAGGTTTTCCTATCCGTTAGGATAGGATGCCGTGAACGACTTTTGATTTTTTGGTGATGTTACTCAGTCGTTGCTCTACACCCTGGGAGGGGTAGGTGAAATGGGTGTGGTCGAATCCGAGCTGGTGCAGCATGGTGGCGTGCAGGTCGTGAACGGACACCTTGTCGACGGTGGCCTCGTATCCGATAGGATCGGTTTCGCCGTAGGACATGCCGGGTTTGATTCCCCCTCCGGCCATCCAGACGGTGAAGGCTCCCGGGTTGTGGTCGCGACCGACAAATTTCATTTCCTGGCCGCCACGGTTTTCCCGCATCGGAGTGCGACCGAACTCGCCACCCCAGACGACGAGGGTGTCTTCTAACATTCCTCGCTGTTTGAGGTCTTGGATCAAGCCGGCAATGGCTTTGTCGACATTCAGGCATTGTCGTTTGAATCCGGAATTGATGGCTTCACTGGCGGCGGCCCCGTGGGAGTCCCAGCCCCAGTCGAAGAGTTGGATGTAGCGCACGCCACGTTCGGCGAGGCGGCGGGCTAACAGGCAATTATTGGCGAAGCTTTCTTTTCCTGGTTTTGCTCCGTAAAGTTCTTTGATGTGTTCGGGTTCGGATTTGATATCGAAGGCATCTGAGGCCTTCATTTGCATTCGGTATGCCATTTCATACTGGGCGATGCGGGTCAGGGTTTCGGGGTCTCCTGATTCTTCGTAGGCGGTCTGGTTGATTTCGGTGATGGCGTCCAGGGCGCGCCGGCGCAGGGAGGAATCGATGCCTTTTGGGTTGGAGAGGTAGAGCACCGGATCACCTTCGGACCGGCATTGGACCCCCTGATAGACCGAGGGCAGGTAGCCGCTTCCCCAGACGGACTTGCCGGCCGAGGGAGTTTTTCCTCCTGAAACGAGGACCATGTATCCTGGCAGGTTCTGGTTGTCTGTCCCCAGGCCGTAGGTCACCCAGGATCCGATGGACGGGGCTCCAAGGTTCTGGCTGCCGGTATGCATCAGTAACTGGGCGGGGGCGTGGTTGAACTGATCCGTATGCATGGATTTGATGATGCAGAGCTCATCGATGACTTTTTCCAAGTGAGGCATGCGGTCGGAGATCCACTGGCCGGATTCACCGGCACGGTGGAATGGAAACTGCGCACCGAGCATTTTGGGCACGCCCTGGATGAAGGCGAATTTTTTCCCTTCAAGAAATTCTTTCGGGCACTCTTTGCCATCGAGTTTTTGCAGTTCCGGTTTGTAGTCGAAGAGTTCCAGTTGGCTCGGGGCTCCCGCCATGTGGAGGTAAATAACACGTTTGGCTTTAGGCGCAAAATGGGGCACGGTGGGCGCCAGCGGGGTGGTGGGGTCACGGACAATCCCGTGGTCTTCAGAAATCCCCCATGCCTTTCCCATGACGGAAGACAGCCACATGCCTCCGAGGCCCGTGGTGCAGTTTTTGAGAAAATGTCGACGCGTCTTGAGTTGAAGGCCGTCGTGATGAAGCTGTTGGAAAAGGTTCACGGATAAAGTTGTCGGGTGGAGGTTATTTGGTGAGTGCCTCGTCGGTGTTGAGGATGGCATTGGCGCAGAGCACGAGTGCTGCCTGCTCCGGAGTCGTGGCTAGCTGTTTGCTGAGCTCAGGTTGAGTTTGATAGATGGCGAGCGATTCACGATAGAGGGTGAGCAGGCTCTTGACCACCTTCGGCGATGGAGCCTCACTGTTGATGAGTTGAACTGCGTAGACGAGTTGTTGTTCTGGTGTGGCGCCACCGGAGGTGGTCATTTTGTTTGCCAGTGCCTGGGCGCACTCGAGGTAGGCGGGGTCGTTCATGGTGACCAGCGCCTGGAGCGGGGTGTTGGTTGCGATCCGTCGTGGCGTGCAGATCTCGCGGCTGGAGGCATCAAAGGTGAGCAGGCTGGGGTAGGGGCTGGTTCGGCGCCAGTAGGTGTAGAGTGCGCGACGGTGCTGCTGACCACCGGTTGATGTTTTCCACTTGGCGCCACTGTAGACGGTTTGCCAGACGCCTTTGGGTTGGGGAGGCATCACCGAGGGGCCGTAGAGGTTCCGGTTGAGCAGTCCTGATCCAAGCAGCGCCTGGTCCCGGATCATTTCGGCGCTGAGGCGGGTGCGTGGCCCTCGGGCGAGTAAGCGGTTGCGGGGGTCTTTTTGGGTGAGTGTGGTTGTGCTTTGATGGCTCTGCCGGTATGTGGAGGAAAGCACGATCTCTCTGAGCATCTTCTTGAGGCTCCAGTCGTGCTCACGTTGAAGCCGTAAGGCGAGGTGATCGAGCAATTCGGGATGGCTTGGTGCCTGTCCGGAGGATCCAAAGTCTCCGAGGGTTTCAACGATGCCGGTTCCGAAACATTCATGCCACAGGCGGTTGACGATCACGCGGGCTGTCAGTGGGTTGTCCGGGCTGGTCAACCATTGGGCCATTCCCAGTCGGTTGTTGCTGTTTTCTTTTGGCATGGCATTAAAGATCAATGGCACGCCGGGTTTAAGCACTTGTTCTTTTGAGCTGAAGCTTCCCCGGGCGAAGAGTCTGGTTTCGCGCATAGCGGACTGGGGCCGGTCCTGCATCACCGGGATGGTGGTTCCTCCGAATTTATTGCGTTGTTTGTTGAGGGTGTGATATGCCTTCCACTGGCTTGCCCGTTCGGGGTCTTGCACGATTTGAGTCCAGAGAGGGTTGTTGGTGTATTCCCATTGGAACCGTCGCAGTGTTACGGCCTGGTTTCCTGTCGTTGAGGCTTTGTGTTGGATGCTGAGGTGCAGTTGGCTGCCGGCCGGGGCCACGATGGCCACGGCAGGGACAAAGGTGGCCCGGCGTGTTTTGAACAGTTTCGGGTAGGCCCCGACACCTGGGGCACCGGGCGATAATGAAGCCATCGGGTCATAAGGGCCGGTCAAGCTGTCGGCAAACACTTCCTTGAACGGAATGGTTTCGGATTTGCCGTCCGGGTGCTCAAGCGTGGCCGTCAGCCGGGAAAGGACGGACCCTCGAAAGGGTGATTGTTTTGGGTCCGCATCATCGGGGTAAATGGTCAGTCGGAGGGCCGTAAAATCTTCCCCGGGGAAGCTTAGTTTGAATTGGGTGCCTACGGACTGCGTTCCGGTTGCTTGAATGATGCCACCCGCTTCGTGGCTCAAGCCCCCATGGGTGGATGAGGAACGGGTGGGGGACAGAGCGGTCCACTGCGCATCCACGTGTAGGTGGGGGCTGCCCGCATGATTGAGCGACTGGCGGATGGATCGGATTTGCCGGCTGAGCTGGGTTGCCTCGGCCGCAGCCTTGGCATCTCCCGGGAGCCTGATGGTTGGGTGCTCGCTATTCAGGTCGGCATCTTCGGTGTTATTAAAAAATGCGGCAAATCGATAGTAGTCCTCTTGCCGTATGGGGTCGTATGGGTGGTCGTGGCATTGGGCGCAGGCAAAGGTGGATGCCTGCCATACGGTCCAGGTGGTATTCACCCGGTCGAGTAGGGCGTTCAGGCGGAATTCCTCATCATCGGTGCCTCCTTCTTCGTTGGTCTGGGTGTTGCGGTGGAACATGGTGGCGACGAGATCCTGCCATTGAGGATCGGGAAGTAGGTCGCCTGCCAGCTGTTTGCGGGTAAAATCGTCAAAGGGCATGTCCTCGTTAAAGGAACGAATCAGCCAGTCCCGGTAGGGCCACATATCGCGGTGGCCATCTTTTTCGTAGCCTTTGGAATCGGCATAACGGGCGAGGTCCATCCACATCGAAGCCATGCGTTCCCCGTAGTGGGGGGAGGCCAGCAAACGTTCGACCGCATGATGGTAAGCTTTTTCTCCTTGGCTTGAAGTTTCCTCCTCGAAGCGGGATAGTTCATCGAGTGTCGGTGGAAGTCCGGTCAGGTCGAAGCTGGCGCGGCGCAGCCACTCCTGAGGTGAAGCTGTGGGTGAGGGGGCGAGTTGCTCCTTGTCGAGTCGAGCCAAAACGAAGGCGTCCATCGGCATGCTCGGCCATTCCGGGTTGGAAAGGGTCTTGGGTTGCTTATCCTTGAGTGGGACAAAGGCCCAGTGTTCTTGCCATTGGGCTCCCTGCCGGACCCACTCGCTGAGGAGTTTGATTTTTTTCTCGGATAAGGGGACGGGGTGCTCTTTGGGTGGCGGCATACGGTCATCCGGATCCTTGGTGGTAAGCCGCCTGATCATCTCTGATGCTTCCGGCTTGCCCGGGACAATGATGGTCTTGCCTGATTTGCCTTTTCCCAGCGCTTGTTGCCGGTAGATGAAGGAAACCTCACCCGCTTGTTTTACCCCCCCATGGCAGGTGGTGCAGTGCTCCACCAGAATGGGCCTGATGTCCCGGTTGAATTCGAGGGGTTCCGCAATGGCGGCGTGGAGGCTGATCAGGCTGACAGCCGCCATGGGGGTTGTGTTGGCGATCGACATGGATTTCCTCTAATACAGCGAGGACGAATGATTCTTTCAAATCGTGACGCGGAAATAGCGGGGAAAAAAATACCCCGACTCTCGCAAAAGAGCCGGGGTGAACACGAAACAGAGTGTTAAGGTAGAAAAGGACTGTGATTACTTCCTGCGACGCAGGATCAGAGCCAGTCCGCCAAGTCCGAGCAGCGCTGCGGAGGATGGCTCGGGAACGGCAGGTCCGGTTGTGATCACCATACGAGTGTCCCATCCAGCCGATGCTGGATTGCCACTGCTATCTAGAAGGTTGCCTCCTGTCAGTGCCGCAGCATCGTTGATCAATCCAGGGCGGAGAAAGGTAAAGTCTCCCGCTGTGTCTGTTGTGGAATAGCGTATGGAGTAAACTTTTGAACTGTCGAGGTTTTCCAAGGCTGTAACACCACTGAAAAGCCAAGCATCATCGGCGTCATCACCAATGATTCCATCAACTCTCACTGTGAAGTCGACCGTATTCGTGGACGATCCCAAGAATGTATTGCCATCATAAATGTTTGCATAGACTGCAGTTTGGGCAGTCGTGTAGTCACTAGTACTCCACTTTGCTATTTCGATGGTTTGAAGTGCAAATGGGTTCGAGAGGGCGTCCCCAGTAGTCACGAAGTCGCTGTCACTGGCCGTGAAGGTTTGTCCTCCATAACTGCCAGTGCCATCATTGGTCCCGTCGTATGTTAGCGTCGTAGCAGCGGATGCAGCTATGCTGCTGGCAGCAAATACTGCGAGTGTATGTGTCAATTTCATGCGTTTGTTTGGGTTGCTATTTGGGTGGATGAGAGATTCGAGTCGAGATGCGTAAGCAGTCTCATTCATCAGACAAGCTATTTTATGAAAGAATCGGGGCGATTTGACAAAGGAATAGTAAAGGTTTCAGGATGATACCTTTGGTGGCGGTTCGGGATGGGTTTTGGCTGGGGGGGGCGTGTGGCAGAAAAAAGCCGACCCTGTGACAGGGTCGGCTGCTTGAAATGGTTTGCTTGAATTTGATTTCAGCTCACTTGCGGCGACGCAGAATCAGTGCCAGTCCACCAAGTCCGAGCAGCGCTGCGGAGGATGGTTCGGGAACGGGAGCAAAAGCTCCGCTTGCGTCCAAGACCATATAATCCAGTTCAAAATCTCCGGAAAGGCCACTGGAGTAATCTCCAAAAAAGGTGCTTGATGGGTTGCCGAGGTCTGTTGATGCGGCAATGCCGCTTCCTCCTGCGTTCATTAGAACTCCATCTCGGTAAAAGAATAACTCTTCAGCTGTGCCATCGTAGGCAATGCGCCATGTATGAAAGCCCAAATTGCTGGCGGTCATTGCTTCAGGTGTAAATATAGTGCTTGCATCAATGCCTCCTTGGAAATGCATTCCAGTGCGTTCAAGTTCGAGCTGAAGACGACCCCCTGTCGTATCATTGACCCCAAATTCTGGGGCGATGCCAAAAACACCACGAGATCCTTCCGTGCCCGTATTGAGCATATTTAGCCCAAACTCAAGAGTCCAACTTGCGTTTGAGCTTTCAAGACTGGCAGCTCGTGATGGAGAGTCTCCGTAATCCCAACGCAGCAGATATCCGTCAGACTGGGTCGCAGCTTTGACTTTCGTTGGGTCAACATTAGTCGTTCCCGATTCGTGGAAGTCTTTGGTTCCATTTCCATCAACATCAACATTTGCTTGATTATTGATGGGGTTAATTTCCATTCCCCAGACATATCCCCCATTGACTACTCCTGTGAAGTCCAAACCTGAACCTGTGTAATCCTTGGTTGATGTTAACGCCGCATTCGCAGCTACAATTGAAGCGACTAATGCCGCGAAAGTATATGTTATTTTCATGATTGGATTTTATTTTGGGTCGCTATGTTGCTATCGGGAAGTTGTGTTGTTCCCTCGCGTTCGAGATAGATGGGGTTGTGATCTGACGAAGCTCACCCTCATTCTATACCTGAGTGGAAATTCTCAAGATTAACTTGAAGGTATCAGGATAATACCTTTTGTCTGCAAAGTTTGCTTTGCCTGGAGAAAAGGAAAAGCCGACCCCCTTGAGAGGGCCGGCTGTACTGAGTTGGATCAAATGTTGTTTCCTCGATTACTTGCGGCGGCGCAGGATCAGGGCGAGTCCGCCAAGTCCGAGCAGGACTGCTGAGGATGGCTCGGGGACAGTTGTGATTTGAGAAGCCATTGTGTGGCTTCCGCTAAATGCAAGGCTTCCTCCATTGAACGCACTCTGCTCGGAGTTGCCGGTGTTTAGTCTTACACCAGTTTCTACAGCTACAGGGACTGCTCCTGCAGAATCCGAAGTGAAGGTGAAGAGGTAGCGTTGATTGTCCTTGAGGGTCTCATTGCTGAATGTCCACAAGGCAAAGCCTCCGTTGACATCCATGTCTTGAGCGTTGGTTGAGATTCCAACCAAGGTTCCAGGCGTCCAGGTTTGGCCGTTTGCAGCGTTATTTTCATAGACTGCGAGGTAGATACCAGTTCCTGTGGCACTTGATGGGCGGTTGTCGACCCGAATGGTTGAAAGTAAATTATCACTTCCTAGAGTTGCTGTCATCCATGTTTGTCCCGAGTTTGCGGCGAAGCCTGCTTGGTCATCTCTAGGTGTTGTATCAAAGATCACCGCGGCTTGTGTCGTGATAGCGCTGGCCGCGAGGGCCGTTAGAGCTAATTTCATGTTCATTGTTATGTTTGTTTGGGTTTTCGTTAGTCAATGGTGCTGAGCACTTGATTAAAAAGAGCTAGGAGATAACTTATGTTATAAAAATCGGCAGAAGTCACGTAAAAACTTGGGTTTTTCACGCTGTTGGATTGAACGTGTATGATTGGTGGGGATGATGATGGCTGGGAGTATGATGGGGTGGGGTGGACGTCGGTACATTTTCCTTGGTTTCGTGATTTGAAAATCGGCTGAGTCGTGCAAGATGATCGCGATGTCGGATTTGCCTCGATACCCATTGATTTTCAACCCGAACGCACGCAGCCAGCGAGGACGCAGGACCTTGCGATTCCTGATGGCGAATGCCCAGAATTTTGCCCTGTATGCCAGTCGAAGTTTGGATGACGCCCGGGAATTGACCGAGAAGTTCGTCAAGGATGGTGAACCGGTGGTGGTAGCCGCTGGCGGGGACGGCACTTTGAACGGGGTGGTGCAGGCGCTGGCGGGAACCGAGACGGCTCTCGGCGTGTTGCCTGCGGGGACGATGAATGTGTTTGCCCGGGAGTTAGGTTTGCCATTTAACAGCCTGAAAAAATCGCTGGATGTGCTGAATGCCGGATACATTAAAGAAGTGGATTTGTTTGAGGCCAACGGCCATGCCTTCATGCAGATGGCGGGGGTTGGCTTTGATGCCCAGGTGATTGAAGAAACCCCCTGGGAGAGTAAAAAGGTATTCGGGCCGATGGCCTATTTGATGTCGGCTGTCAGGGTGCTGGGTGATACGCCTCCGAAGATGAAGGTGACCTGTGATGATGGGCGGGTTGAGGAAGGTGTTTGTGTGTTGGCGGGTAACGGTTCTCTTTATGGCGGGCAGATCAAGCTGTTCAATAAAGCGGATAATTGTGATGAGATGCTGGATGTGCTGGTCTTTACCGAGGCTGGTTACAAGTTGGTGACGGATTCACTGAAGGGATTGGCGACTGGGGAGATGGGGTCTGACCGCTCGTCGGTGAATTACCTGCAGGCCAGGAGTTTTCGAATTGAGTGTGACCGGGATGTTCCGATGGAGGCGGATGGGGAGTTGATTGGCAGGGTGCGGGATGTGACGCTGGCGCCGGCGAAACGTAAGCTGCGGGTGGTGGCTCCGGAGAATATGAAAAACGGTCTGTTTTCTTCGATGATGAAAGCCTTGTTGAATGGTCCTCGTAGGAATGTGGATCTCGGCGAGCAGATTTAAGTTTGTCTGGTGAATGCGCCGGGAAGTCGTGCGAATCGTGCAGGTTCGAAGGACCAACAGAAGCTAGGAGTAAACGATGGGGAAAAAGGAAGGAGGCTCAAGAGCGAAACAGAAGCTGAAAGCGGGGTGGTGGCGCTGGCTGAAGCTCGCGGTGTGGTTGTTTTTTTTACTGATGCTGTCCTGTTTTGCTTTTGTCTGGTTCGCCAATTACGAGGCGAGTCGTGCGGGGAAGGACGTGCTCTATGATTCGGTGGATGAGATTCCCCACCGGCGGGCGGGATTGGTGTTCGGTTGCTCCGAGAAGCTTGGTTCGAGGGACAATCTGTATTTTAAGTATCGGATCGAAGCGGCTGCGGCCCTGTGGAAGGCTGGGAAAGTCGATTGCTTGATCGTGTCGGGCGATAACCGGGAGAAGTATTACAACGAGCCGGTGGCCATGCGTCGTGCGCTGGTCAGGGCAGGCGTTCCATTTCGTAAAATTGCCTGTGATTATGCCGGCTTGCGCACTTTGGATTCCGTGGTGCGAGCGAAAAAAATCTTTGGTTTGAATGAACTGACCTTGGTGAGTCAGAAGTTTCAGAATGAACGTGCGGCTTATATTGCCCAGGCACATGGGATGGATGTGATTGGTTACAATGCACAGGACGTCGAAGGCTATGCGGCCCGGAAAACGGAAGACCGCGAGGTGTTAGCCCGGGTCAAAATGTGGCTGGATGTGAACGTCACCGATAAACAACCCCGACATTTGGGCGAGATGGTGCCATTGCCAGAATAGGGCTGGGTGGAGAGCGGGCCAAGCCTGTCGACCGATTAAAAATCGGTCCTACGGTGTGAAGTAGGGCAGGTTTTTCAACCTGCCGGCAACCATGGGGCCGGGCTGAGGGGGTGGAGAGCGGGCCAAGTCTGTCGACCGATTAGAAATCGGTCCTACGGGGTGAGGTAGGGCAGGTTTTTCAACCTGCCGGCAACCATGGGGCCGAGCTGAGGGGGTGGAGAGCGGGCCAAGTCTGTCGACCGATTAGAAATCGGTCCTACGGTGTGAAGTAGGGCAGGTTTTTCAACCTGCCGGCAACCATGGGGCAGGGCTGAGGAGGTGGAGAGCGGGCCAAGCCTGTCGACCGATTAAAAATCGGTCCTACGGTGTGAAGTAGGGCAGGTTTTCCAACCTGCCGGCAACCATGGGGCAGGGCTGAGAGGGTGGATAGCGGGCCAAGCCTGTCGACCGATTAGAAATCGGTCCTACGGTGTGAAGTAGGGCAGGTTTTCCAACCTGCCGGCAACCATGGAGGCAGGGCTGAGGGGGTGGAGAGCTGGCCAAGTCTGTCGACCGATTAGAAATCGGTCCTACCTGGATGGATCAGGGGCACTGCTCGCTTTTTGGAGCTCGAAGAGGGCTTTGGCCATGGCCTTTCCCAAGGCAAGTTGCCCTTGGGCGTTGTAGTGTACGGTGTCGGCTTTGAGTGGCCAGTCGGCGCTATCGATGACTTGGATCCGTGTGTGTTTGAGGGCTTGAAGTTCGGCTCGGATTTCCTTGCGGTGGGTGAAGCGATCTTTGGCTGGTTCGTGGGGCAGCACCTGGGGCAGAGCCATTGGTAGCATTGGGCAGTCCATATCTTCGGCGATCCGTTGTCGTAAATGAAGGATGCTTTTGGCGTATTGGCTGGCGGAAATTTCGTGTTTGCTGTCTTGTTCCCCCTGCACCCAGACAAAACCTTTGATGACCGGGGTGTGCCCTTGCTTTTTCAGGTTTTCGACCCCTTGTTGGAATCGCTTGATCATGGCGCGGTAGAGCGTGCCTTGGTTCGGGTCTTGGTCGGATAGACCTGGATAGAAATTGCGCCTTTTCGGAGTGGGGACTCCTCCTTGCCAGCGGTTGCCATTCCAGCCGTGGTGCAGTGGCATGCCACTGGCTGCATATTTGATGATGTGGACCGATTGATCGTGCTGACTCATCCACCGGGCAAATCCGATTTCGGGGCCAAACTCACCTTTGCGGTGGGAGGTTTTAGTCGTTCCCGGTGTGATCGGGGTAAAGGAGGTTCCATTGAAGAAACGGGCGTTGGGAATGGCTTTTTTGTCCTCTTGTCCGAGCTCGGCAATTTTTCCGATGCCTTGCATGTTCGACTGCCCACCGAAGAGGTAGACGTCGACGGGGGCCGCCGTCGACAGAAGACAGGTGGCGGTGAAGAAAAGAAGGAATGGTTTGATCATATCGTCAGCAGTGGATTAGACATTCATGAGGAAATCGCAGAGCTGGGAGGCCTCGCGCTCGATGGTGTAATGTTCTTCTACCCGCTTACGGCCGGCTTGTCCCATTTCTATCAATTGTTCGGGCTTGGCCATCATTTCATCCAGTTTTTCCTGCGTGGCCGCCAGATCACCGCATGGGACGATGTGGCCGTCAATGCCATCCCGGACGACATCTTTCCACGCTCCGGCCTCAGAGGCCAGAACCGCGGCTTCGCTCGCCATCGCTTCCGGAACGGTAAGCCCAAACCCTTCATTGCGGCTTAAGGCTGCGACGAGGGTCATGGCGCGGAACAGCTTGGGTAGTTCGGAGAAAGGTTGCTTACCGATAAAAAGGATTCGGTCGGTGAGGCCGGCTTGATCGATCTGAGCTTGGAGTTTGTCCTGGAAACTTTGGTGGTCAGGCGTGGTTTCCCCACAAATAATCACGGTGAAGTCCGGGTGTTTTTTGAGTAAGGGAATCGCCGCCTCAACGAGAAGGTCGACGCCTTTTTGGTGTCTGACCCGGCCAAAGATGCCGATGCCATATTTTCCGGGGTACCCGAGTTCTTGCCAGAGAGCTTCCCGGTTCTCACTGGGGCTGTATGTGCTGAGGTCAATGCCGTGGGGGACGATGATATCCGGGCCGCCTTGGATGTATGAGGCTGCAGCGGTTCCTGTGCTGATAATGGCATCGGACTGCCGAATGAGATAACGGGTAATCCAGCTGTGTTGTCTTTGGGCTGTGGAGGTGAAAACGATTTTGAGTTTAGCTCTGAACACCTTTTTGAGGATGAGCGCCTGAATCACTTCGTCGTTTCTGCGGGCGTGAAAAACGCGCCATCGGCCATCGGGGAGAGGTTTTTTGCAGATTTGAATTAGCTGAGAGAAGCTGACGCAAGTGACATCATCCGGTAGATGGTGTTTGCCGAGAACCGCGACCTTGACCAGATTTTTTTGAATACGCAGGACCTGGAGCATGGTTGAGGTGACTCCGGAAAAGCGTGAGTTCGAGTTGCCGAGGATGAGCTCGGTTTCGGAAAGGTCGTTGGGCATGATGAAATGGATTGGGGAACCACGGATCTGACGAATCGATCGAATGGATGTTAAATCAGTATGGAACCACGGAACACACGGAAGGTGCGGGGATTTAAGGTTGAGAGCTGAGAAGGTGTTGCAGGGTTTTTGGGAAGTGTTGATTGAAGTGTTGGTCGTTTTCTTCGAACCAGGCCCGGGCCGCGTCTCCATATTGTTTTTTCTTATCAACGGGCATCATGAGAAGCTCCTGGATGTTTTTTTCCAGCTTGTCCGGGTCAATATGAAAATTGGTTCCGAGGTGACGGGGCTCTGAGTGGGAGTAGGGCACGGTGATGCCACGTTCCGGGGTGACCAGTTCGTTCATCGGCGGGCCGTCGGTGGTGACGACCACCGCCTGGCAGCTCATGGCTTCAACGATATAGTGCCCCCATCCTTCGGAGAGTGAGGTGCAGAGGTGAACCCCGTGGCGGTTGAGGTGGCGTTTGATTTCCTTGTGCGGGATATACTCTGTGATCAATCGGACGTTGGCTGGCACTTGGTCGGGAGCATTTTCCCGGCATTGGACGATCGTTAGCTCTGGCCATTCGGGGTGTTTGTTCCAGAGATCGAGCACGGTTTCAGTGCCTTTCAGCGTGCTACGTCCAGCGAGGTGGAAAAACGATTGATAGTCGGGCCGGATGTTCTGGTCGTTGAGGTCGGTGGAGGTGAAGCCGATGTGCTGGCAGGGGTAACCGCGCCCGGAAAAAATGTCCTCGGCATGGCGGCTTTTGCAGAGGATGTGGTCGATACGGGAGAGATGCTTGAGATGCCGTTCCGGGAATCGTTCTTGGTTGGGGATCAGGAGGTTGGTTCTGGCGCTGCCGAACCAGCGGGGGAAAACGCGCTCAAGGAAGATATTGGCTGCGAAGCGGGGTTTCCCGGGGAAATACCTGCGCAGCGGAGAGATCTCCCGGCAGTGTGAGATGAGCACCTCATATCCGGCCTTGCTGAGGGCCGCGTGGATTAAATCGACATCGCGATCGAGTCCCACACCATTGGTGCGGGCGATGAGGTTGATGGTTTGGGCGCAGGAAGACAAGGGGATGGGAGTGCGTGAGCTGAGGGTTGGGGCTGAGGGGGGGAGCTGAGAATGGGGGGCGCGGGGTGTCTGGCTTGTGTGCCGTGAATCTTCGCGTAATCTCGGAGGTTTGGCAATGGGAAAGCGAGGGCTGGTCTTGTCATCTGTCACCTAAGCCGATTCATAGAAATCGGACTCAAACAAAGCGCATATTTTTCTGGTGGATGCCGGAGATCTGCCCCAGCATGTTGCCTGAACGGCTTCCGGGAGCTTTTATGTGATCTGTCGTGAAGTTCAGGCATGCATGAATCTTTAGAAGCAAATGAAGTGGCGCTACGCGTCCGGCAATGAGATCGCATTGCTTGAATATGAATTTGAATCCCGTAGAGAGGTATGAGTGAAACACCCAAAATTTCTTGTATTATCAGCACCTACTCGGACTCCGATCTGGTGGAGAAAAAAATCCATGAGATTCGTCAGCAAAGTTGGTTTGATCAGGCTGAGTTTCTTTTTGTCGAGACCGCTTCGCCCGAACGGGAGCGGGAGTTGATTGCTCCCTACACTGAGCAGTTTTCCAACATTCGCTTGGTGACATCGGATGAGCGTAAGACCTTGTATGAGGCGTGGAATATGGGGTGGGACGCAGCCAGCGCGGACATCGTTTGTTATTCCAATATGGATGATGCCATGCACCCCCGCTTGTTGGAGACGGTGGTAGCCGAGATGGATGCGCATCCTGATTGGGATTTGTGTTCCGTGTTGATTGCCAGTCAGAAAAGTCAGTCTCCCGGTGAGCCGGATAGTTTTTCTCCGGAGCGTATGAAGCAGCTTAAAATCGGTCGGCGCCCCGGTCCGTTTTCAGCTTGGCGCAAGCGCTTGCAAGGGAAAATGGGGCAGTTCGATGGCCGTTACCGGATTATTGGAGATAAGGATTTTTGGTCGCGGGCGATGGACCCGGCGGTTGTGGTCGGGGTGATCCCCAAGGTGATGTATCTCTACTCGATTGCTGATAGTCAGTTGTCGAAGCGGGAGAACAAGGATGATGAATTGCTTTACGCGAAGGAAAAAGGGGTTGATCTGTTATGGCACCCCGGAGTGGTCAAACCGATGCTTTGGCACCGACGCTGGTTCAAGTGGTTTCCCGGCCGTTATTTGATGGACGAATAGACGATTGTGAAGGATGGTAAATTTCCCCACTTGGTATCGTGTCGGGTGGAGACAGCCCTGAAGAAAAAGAGATGAATTTAAGTGATGCTATTGAAACCTTCCGCCTGCGTCGGAAGCTCCAACGTGAAAAACCGCATATCTGGCGTATTCCCTCGGTGAATGTCGGGATGATTCAAAACTACAAAGTGGGTTCCCGATCCTTGCGTTTGGCCGTTGCCCGACACTTGTTGCAGTCGGACGAAGGCGAAGAGGATATTGCGTATGACCAACTAAGTGATTCCCGGGTCAAAGAACTGGATAAGAAGTATTCCGGGTTTTACGCATTGGATTCGGTTCGTCAGCAGTTTCCGGAGATGTTTTTATTTACCTTTGTCCGTCATCCATTGAGTCGGCTTCATTCCTGTTATGTGAACAAGCTGGTGGATGCCAAGAGATACGGGGTGAAGAACCAGTTTAAAAACTGGGGGGTGGATTATAATACAAGCTTCGATGAGTTTGTCCGGATGGTGGCGGATACGCCGGATGGTGCTTCCGATCGTCATTTTCGTTCCCAGAGTTGGTTTGTTAGCGTGGATGGGAAGCTGGTTGCCGATTACATTGGCAAGTTGGAATCGTTTAAACAAGACTGGCAGGTTCTGGCGGATCGCTTCGGCTTCCCCGAACTGCCGCATAAAAACAAATCGAGCAAATCCAAGGTGCATTTCAGTGAACACTACAGCAAGGAGATTTACGAACTGGCCGTCGAGCGGTACCGGCAGGATATCGAACTGTTGGGGTATGAGGATGAGGTGTAATTGGTTGTTTTATGATGTGGAGTGAGGACTTGTTATGAAAGAGATAATTCGAGTCGCCCGTTGGAGAGTGGGTAAAAAAATCGGTTCCCGGTCCATGATGGAGAAGGTGGCCCCCCACTATTACCAGTATGCTAAAGAGCGGATCGCCTGCGATTGCTCCAAATGCAAGTGCCCGGCTCAATCCGCATGCTCGTATAGTTTTGTTTACATCGATGAGCGATCAAAATTGATGTATTTTGATGTGCCCAAAGCTGCATCAACAACGATCCGCAAGGCCTTTTTCAAAAATAAGGCAATGGCCTCGTTGCGCAACCCCAGGAAAGAACTCGATCAATATTATAAGTTTACCTTTGTTCGAAACCCTTGGGATCGAATGGTTTCGAACTGGAAGATGTTTACCACCCAACCCTCACGCATGAAGCAGTTGGAAGTGATGACGAATGCCGACCTGAGTGATTTTGAATCCTTTGTTTCCTTTGCTATCGATTGCCCCAACCACCATTGGCAACCCCAGGCATTGTTCACCCCTGAACCATTGGACTTTGTCGGTAAACTCGAATCGTTTGATGAAGACATGAACCGCCTCTTGTCTCATTTGGGAAGGACGCCTTTGGCGTTGGGGAAGCAAAACTCGACACGTAGGAAAGGATACCGAGATTACTATTCTCCGACCCTGGTGGAAGTCGTAGCCGATTATTACCGGCGCGATATTGAGTCTTTTGGGTACGAGTTTTGATCGTAATTAAAACAGACCGAATTTTCTTTTTCTGACCTTGCCTGCGTTGGCATCTCTGAGTTCCGGCATGAAGTCTGATTCGACTCCGAGGAATTGATAGAGGTTTTGCAAGTAGTCGGCTCCGAGAAACATAAAGCTTTCGTAGGACCAAATAAAATACGGGATATCACCATGCATGACTTCCAGCATGATGTTTTTTGCCGTTTGTGATTCCGTGGCCGACTGGGAAAATGGTTTTCTCCAGCGTTGATAGCGGGAAAGGTGTGAGATGGTGATATCTCTTGTTGTTAGGATGAAGTAGAGGTCGTATTCCTCTTCGTGCTCCTTGATCCATGATGAGACATCAGGGAATTTTGGATTTTTTCCGTATGGTAGTGAGCGGTGGCAGACTTTGTGTGTGCCTGAGTCGTTCCAGGCGCCGCCGTCCCAAGCCTTAAAATCTGAGATGCCCAAGGCATGAGAGCAGACTTTGGCGATGAGTTTACTGCCTGAGCTTTCCGGGCCGATGATGAATACGCATTTGTTCTTCATGGTGAAATCATTGGGAGCTGGTTTTTGTGAGTTCAGAGGTGTTCATTTGTCCCGGGGCAGGAGTTGAGTTTTTTGAAAAAACGTAAACTGACTGTTGGGTTGCCTTTGCTCTTGCCGATAGCAGCATTTTTTTTGAGCTTTTGCAAGCGGTTGGCAAAGATGTTGAGCTTGGACCGTTGAATGAAAAGATGGTTTGAGATTCGGGGAAGGGAAAAGGCAGAGGAAATTGTATGAGTATGGGTATGGCTGGACTTGTGGGGGGCGTGTGTGTGGGGTCGCGTGGGGCTCACCAACGAGAAAGTTCACGCGGTCTATTTAGCTCGGAGTTTCATGATGGTGAGTCGGAATGCTTGATCGGGGCGTTTGGGGGCGTTCCTCATTCGTCCGGGGGGGCTTTAGCTTTGGATATGTTGTGGGCAAAGAAATGTCATGGTCTGAGGCCTCAAGTAAATCGTAAAATAGGAGTGAAGGAGGATCTATTGCATTGATGGGGGCGATTTCTCTGTGATTGAAGTAGATTCATTTTCATTGCTTGAAGCATACCCGTCAATGACGATGGGCAGCACGGATGATGAGCCCGATCGTGCTATTCCCTTGACGCTCGGCGGCATGGCTGAAAAGCTGGGGCCCGCGGACCTCACAGGATCCGGATTGATCAACTCAAAAGAAAAAGATGATGAAAATTACCTATGTAAAAGTAGCGGCCTCGATGATGGCATCTGGTGTGATGTCGGTATCTGCCGGGTCTGGTGACTCAGCCAAAGGTGGGCTCTCAGGCAAGGAAGTGGTATGTGTGGTTCCCGAGCTGCCTGCATGTTCCCAACGTCAGATTCAGCCGCTTTTTTCCCGCTATGCCCAGACCACGAAGAAGTGGACCTTGCGCGGGAGTTACCGCTCTTTCAAGGATACCGAGCTTCAGGAAATTGAGAAATTCGATGGCTCCGGTGTGGATCTTGAGTTGACGGCTCCATTGAGTGAGCGTTGGCAGTTGCGCCTTTATTATCCTGTGTATACCGAAGGGGACGCTCAGGAGATTGCGACCGGTGATCCGGTGGACGTGGATGGCGATGGCGGTACACTCGACTACCCCAGCTTGATTCTGGATTATCAGTTCAAGCAGGCCAGTGCCCCGGGTGAGTTCAACCTCGCAGCTTACCTCGGTATGGGTTACGCTCTGGATCATCTGGATTCCGAGAATCAGATCACGGGGACACATGACCGGATCAACCACCGTGGATCGGCCGCGCTGTTCGGAGTGAAGGCGGACAAGCAGCTGGACCATTGCTGGACCTTTATCGGTAACCTTGGTGGCCGTTATTATTGGGATTCCGATGATATTCACCCGAATGAAGGGTCCGATCAGTTTTTCCTGCTCGATGCGTCAGTTGCGTTTGTCTACGCTCCCCGGGATGCGTGGATTTACCCGATGATTGAGTTGTTTTACCAAGGAAGCTTCAGTGATTACAACAGCCTGCAAGTGGTTCCCCAAGTGATCGTGCCGATTGGCGAACATGTGGATGTGAATGCGGGGGTTAGTGTTGGGCTTCTTGATGACGGACCTGAAACCGACGCCCGGGTTCAGATGACCGTAAGGTTTTAATTCCGCGCCCGGTATGATCCGGAAGCAGGGGTGGCCTCTCTTGCTTCCGGCGGTGCCGGCACAATACATCCTCTGACGTCGATATGAGCGCTGTTGGCGATAATCGTTTTGGCGGTATCCATCCGGGGGATGTTTTACAGCTTGATATCCAGGAGACGGTACATGCCGATTTTCTGGGGAAGATGGATGTCACCTTTCTCAGTCTGCTGCGTTATTTGCCCGGACGGCGTTCAGTATGGAAAGCCCGCTGTGAGTTTGGGGAATTGTTCATCAAGGTCTTTTTTCCACATCCCAAACAGGATCGGGATGTGGGGCGGGAGTGGCGGCACTCGATTCGATTGCATGATGCGGAGATGCCGATGGCCGAGCCTTATTTTTTGGCCCGTGGTGGTGAGGGCTGCTCCATTCTGGGTTTTGCGTATTTGGAAGGAGGAGTCACGCTTGATGCTTTGGCAAGCTTAGCTTGGCAGGACGCGGACCGGAGTGATGTTTATCGCCAGTTGTTGGATTTGCATTCGCGCATGTTCGCTGCAGGAATCTATCAAGAAGATAATCATTTGGGGAATTACTTTTGGCATCAGGGGGAGGTCAGGCTTCTGGATGCCGCTACCTGTTGTTTTGTGGATCCTCCTGTGGATGGGGGGCGTCTTCGGGAGAATCTATCTTTGCTGCTTGCGAATATCCCGCTGCCGGACAGGCGATGTGTTGACTCCTTGATCGCGAATAGCGACTTAAGGCAAGCCGGAGTTGGGGGGCGAGAGGCGTCGCGGGCGATTCAAACACGCTTGCGGAAATATTATCGCAAGACGCGGAGGTCTTGTTCGGAATTTGAACTCCTTCGGGAGGGGGCAGAGTCTTGGTTGCTTTGCCGGGATCTGGAACCTGAGTTGAGGGAACAAGTGCTTTCTGGCATGGATGCTTTGTTTGCTGGAGGTACTTGGTTGAAGGATGGAAATACCTGCTCGGTTGTTGAAGTCGAGGTGAAAGGAAGGTCATACATTGTCAAACGCTACAACCGTAAACCCTGGTTGTATCGACTCCTGCATTGCCTTGCCACGCCCCGGGCATTGGAAAGTTGGAGTAACGGCCATGTGTTGCGCTTGTTTGGTATTGCGACTCCTCGGCCGTTGGCTTGTGGGGTGATTCGCTCCGGAGGACTACCGGAGCTTGCTTATCTGGTGATGGAAAAGGTGGAAGGCCCTCCATTGTGGGATCTGCCAGAGGATGAGTTGATGGAGCAAGGGAGTGGTCTGGCTCAGCAATTCGGGCAGCTGTTATGGAGTTTGGATACCTTGCAGGCGACGCATGGCGATATGAAAGGAAGTAATCTGGTCGTGGATCAACGAGATGTGCTGACCTTGATCGACCTCGACGGGACGAGATTTTACTGCACGGCATCCAAACATAGGAAAAAGCGGGACAAGGACATAAGACGCTTTTTACGGAACTGGGACAAGATGCCCGAAGTTCGGAACATGTTCAGTCGCGTGATCGACGCCGTGGATTAAGCATCGGAAAAAAGTCCATATTCCGGTGGTGCTTGAGCGGGGGGGGGCTTACTTGCGGGTCGCAGCGATCTTCCTTGCGATGGCTTTGGCCTCGGGCGTCAGTTTGTCGATGCCGAGGTATTGTTTGAGGAACCAGAGGCAATCCCGGGCAGGCCATTGCCGGATTCGACGGAACATTTTTTCGAGATCGTTTTTAATCAGTTTGGGCGATTTGGGGCCCGGGGATTTGGTGCGTTCCAAGTCGATCAGGCAGGCATTGTATGATTCCGGCAGTTGAGGCCGGCCCTCGACGATGGGAATGTTGAGGTAGATATGTCGACCGTAGAGAGCGTTGTGGATCAAGCCGGCGCGATGCATGGTTTTGACGACCTTGACAACGGCTTGAAGCATCGCAAGCCGGTCTTTTCGGCTTGGCCATTGCGTGGCTTCGAAGCTCTTGATCAATGTATCGACAGGGGACATGCCCTTGAGCTCTTCTGAGACAATAATGCACTGCTTGTCTCCATTCACCTTGCGTGTTGCGAAGTGGATGATTTTCATCGTAGGCACCCCCGCCTCCTGAAGTTTCAGATAGTTTTGGTATTCGATTTCAAAGGTGCAGATCCGCCGCAACTTGAGTAGCGTGTTATTGGGGAAGTGGTTTTGTTGGCGCTTGAGATAAACGGTGCGCCCGTCCGGGAGTTCGATTCTGGAGACATGGCTCCAGGAGGTGTTGGCGTCGGGTCCCCGGAAGTTTCCTACCTCCACCAGGTTTTGCTCAGCGTTCCACCAGTCATCGAAGCTGGCGTAGCCTGCGTCGATGAGGCCGGCCGACCATTCGGGGTGGGTGTAGCTGTCAGGTGTGCTGGGCATGCAAACAGTTTGAAGTAGGTGAATTGGCTATGCAACAGCAAAGAATGAGGAGAAAGCGACTGAGCTATGTCTGGACGGCTTATCGTTGCTTATACCATTCTCCCAGTTAAATTGGCAGAATGGTTTGAGTTTAAGATGATGAGTCAGTCAGCAAGCTGAATGGCAAGGGGGCACTGAGTCTTTTAGATTTTACCGTTGTTGCGCGTCAGTTGCATAGCCCGCTATGCGCCTTCCTTGCGCCTAGTTAAAATCGAAAACCTTCAGTGCCATTCGGCCAATTTAACTGATCAAATGGTATTATTCAAGAATTTTGCAAGTCGCTTCAGGCCAAGCTTTCTGTATAGTTTCCTTTTCCGTTTCATGTTGTTTCTCCAGCGGGCATTGGCTTTGACGATTCTGGGGTCGAGTTCCGGATTTTTTACGAAGCTAAAGCCGTCGGTTTGTTGCCATAGTTCTTTATGATGAAATTCGGAGCTATTGCCACAATGCACCCCGGTGCCATCGTGTCCAATATTCTGCACCAGGCTTTGTTTCGGATACACTGTGACGGTGCTGTTTAAATACTGGGCATACATCGCCCTGATGTCCAAGGCGTTGATTTTTCCGGAGGCTTCTCGTTTGACCATGCCTTCGAGGTCTCTGCCATTTTGAATCAACCGTGCCCTGTCGAGGGTTTCGAGGGCGTTGGACGGGATGGCTTTGATTTTATCAAAGTTGCTCGCGGTGATGCCGAAGCCCCAGGCTGAAAACCGGCTAAGGATAAAGGCGTCACTTTGTGACCTCACCTTGAGAGGGGGGGCATATCCACAAATGCTGAGAACCTGCGGGTCATCTTTGTAGAACTCCAGAGCCTCGTTCATGTAGCACAAAAAACCAGGTGCCGTAACGATGTCATCTTCGAGCCAGATGAGTTTCCCATATTCGTCGAGCAGTTGGCGCATGCCGCCTCGATTGTTTTTGATGCGGTTGTTTTTTGTTCGTGCCACAATGGTTACCGATTCAAATCCATCAATGGTTTCAAGATAGGAACGTAAGGTCGAGACAGCGTTCTCGTCTCCCTCCATGGGAGCGTCAGAAAAAATATATAACTTACTTTGCTTCGCCAGCGTGTTTTGGGAAAGGGCCTCGATAGTTTGTTTCAGATGGGTCAAGCGAGTGTAGGTCGACACTCCGATCGGAGCGAGTGTGTAATGGTCGTGATTCATGATAGATCTGGCTCCCTCTCGGAAGGGGGGGTTAGGCTGAAACTTGATGCTGGTATTTCTCAATGGCGGATCTCAGAGCATATTCGTCATCGTTGTTGAGGCGGACTTGCTCTCTGTGGTCGAAGCGTTGTACGGGGGTTGCCGGCATATCGAGCGGGCAGCCTAAATCCTGATATTTTTGGTGGATGGTGGATAGGATGGCCTCGGGCGACTGGCAGAGGCTGAGATAGTCGATTTCGATGCTTCTTGATTGCGGGACAAGTTGCATTCCCATTGATACGGCGTGATGGGTATATACGGCTTGTGCGGCTGCTTGCTCAATGGCGCCGAGCTCGGCCAGTTCCGGGTATTCAGGAGGTTTGAATGACCACCATGTTTTACGGTTTCCGTAGTAGTGCACACGTGATTCAAGAATGGATTGGGCGACGGAGAATAAATCTCGACGAATATGGGTGAAGACAAAGCGCTCGCTGATGTTTAAGAGGTAATCAATATGCCAGTTCATCAACATTCCTTTCATGACGAGAGGTTTGCCAAGCGACGACTCCATGGACGCCAGTCCTTGGAGGAATGCGTCGCTGTCGACACTGTGAAGTTGAGAGTCATCGAGCTTTTGGATTTCTCCAAAATGGAAGAATCGGCGCCAATAGTACCAGAATTCACTGGGAGCGAGAGCCCCTTTGACCCGACCTAGTTGGGATTCGAACTCGAGCTGTTGAGTTTTGATTCCCATTTGATCTTCTTTGTCGTAGTCGACCAAGGCTTTCTGGACCTCACAACCAAAGGCGGGGTTTCCGTAAAACCGAGCAATCAGGTTGGATGGGTAACCGAAACACCCCAACCGGGACAAATTCTGCATCAGCAATGTCGAACCGGATCGAGGGCAGCCCATGATGAGCATCAAGGGCATTTGGGGGCGGGTGGCTGGGTTGAGTTCCGTACCTGTAATACACTGGTTTATTCGAGAGAGTGTGGTTTCCAGGTTTTCACTTTTTCGAAACTTTTCTGTCAGGTCTGTCATGGCCGGTAATGTGTTGATCTCTCTTTCGTTGTGCTGCAATACCTGTTTCATCCTTGTGATGAGATGAAGATTTGAGTCATTTTTTTGAGTCCGGTGTCGGATAAACGCTGGTCACAGAGTATGGTCATGATCTGATCGCTCAGATGCTGGGATTCCGTAAAATGTTTGGGCACTCTGTTATCAATGGGCCAGTGGACTGGGCAAAAAATACGAGAGCGATACATTTGCTCTAAGACTTGTTCTCTCTTGTTTGTGATGAGGGGAAACCCGAGGGGGACGACTTCTTCGGGTAATTCTTTGAAGATCGCCCAGTCTGACAAGTCATTGAGGAGCTGCTTGTATCTTTGCCTGCGGGCCTTGGCAATGCTCTTGTAATCGAAGCCCCCCTTGAGCAGGGCGTAACTGTAATCCGTCATCTTATAGCTGCCAAGTGGGTGGAGTTCTTCAGCGGCTTGATAACTATCGTACCAGTTGATTTTTCCAAACTGATCAAAACGGGTTTTGAGGTCATAGGCTTTGTATGAAGCCATGATAAAATCGGCTGGAGCCTCTTGTAGTCGGACGTCTGAAAAACCGTGGTTTTTATGGCTTGTCAAAATGCCGCCATCCGGGACACCCACGGTTTTTCTGGGGCTATAGAGAGTGAAGTCAGCATAGGGGCGCTCAAAGGTAGAGAGCAGTGCTTGGGACGCGTCTTGCAGGATGGTGGCCCCACGTTCTGAGACGGCCTGCAAAGACGTAGTGTCGGATGGAAACCCAAAGTAATCGATAAAGATGACGAGATCCTTTTTGTTGATGTGTTTGACCCACTTCAAGTCGTGCGTTTTTAATCTGCCATCTACCGGGTAAAAGGAGATTTCGGTGTGTTTGGGAATGGCCGAGGTGATGGAGTTGCATAAAAAAGAGGGAAGCCACACTTTTTTTGGACGAGAGAGGTTGCAGAGGAGCCGGATCCCGGATCTGGCATTGATGAGCCTGAGATGCGCTTGCTGCAAAAAGGGTGGGGGCGGCTGCGGGCTGAAATTCAAGCCTTCATTGCCGAACATTCCTCCGATGATTTCTTCAGTGTAGGCCATAGAACAAATGTTTTTACGAGGGGGACTATGTGAGTGAGTAATCCCTCAGGAAAGGGCGTATCGCCGCGGGGGAATGATTCATCATGAGATCGATGATGGATAAGCCGGAGACGAAACTGGGATGACCTGCTTGAGTATACCTTGGAAGCGTTGGCTCCAGAAAATACAGGTGTATGCCATGTTCGGCGAATGCGTCTTTGGTATAGAGCGATTGTCCACCAAGGGGGTTGATGTATGTTTTTGATTTCTCCCTCAAGCAAATATCAATGAGACGGTCCTGACGTTCCATTTCTTTATTGTTGTAGATGCTTGATGAGGGGATGAGCTCGGTTCGGATCCCCAAGTAGTTTGTGATCACCCGAAGCTGATGGGTTAACAGCTCGCTGAGTTTGGATGATGGGCAATCAAAAGCCGTTTGGATGAGATCGTTGACCTCGTTGAAGTAAGGGGCTTTTCCATAGGCCATTTGCAGTGTTCGGTGGGTTTTTGTAAGCCAGAGGTCTGTGTTTGCTAGCTCAATGGTTTTGATGTCTGTGAATGATCTTTTGCCTTGGATCGGCAGGGTGATCAGCAGTTCTTTGCCGTTGACCAAAATGCGGTTGCGGTTGATCCATCCGGATTTGATGTAGTGGACATCATCGTAAATGACAAACTTATCAACGGCTGCGATCAGTTGGAAGTAGCCGAGATAAGGAAAAAAATACGGCTGCATGATGGCAATGCTTGGGCCCGTCACTGTGTTCATGGAAAAAGGTTTTTTTTGTTAACCGAGGGTGTTGAGGATGATTTGCGAGATGTTTTCGACTTCATCCAAGGAGAGATCGTGATAGAGAGGCAGGCAGAGGATGCG
This sequence comes from Oceaniferula marina, assembly GCF_013391475.1. NCBI lineage: Bacteria > Pseudomonadati > Verrucomicrobiota > Verrucomicrobiia > Verrucomicrobiales > Verrucomicrobiaceae > Oceaniferula > Oceaniferula marina. Next base: position 93,034 of record NZ_JACBAZ010000006.1, read on the forward strand.
ATTGGCTACGTCACTTGCTACGGGTGTTTCCTGAGCTGTTACATAGGGAAGAGCGTCGAGGCTGGGGTAGAAATAACGACGAGGGAAAATTTGTTGGGATGCCAAGGCTGAGGTAATCGTCTTTAGATCTTCGACCGATGGGAGGATGATCGGATAGTATGCTGCATTCTGAGTTGCCTTGGCGTTCCACTCAGGCATGGCGATCGACTCGGATGGTTTAAGGAATGAGTGATACTTTTCCACCCTCCGGTGACGTTCGGCAATGATTTCAGGTATACGCCCGTGAAGGCACAAGCCCATGGCGGCATGAAGCTCTGACATTTTGGCGTTGATGCCGAGACCTTGGAAGGCCTCCGGGCCGTCAAAGCCAAAGTTCCGCATGTAGGACAATTTATGGGCCAGTGCATCATCATTGGTGGCGAGCGCTCCTCCTTCGACACTGTGAAAGAGTTTGGTTGCATGCATACTGAGAACGGAGACATCACCGTATTGCATGACGTTTTTCCCTGCTAACTCGACCCCGTAGGCGTGAGCGGCATCGTAGATGACAGGGACGTTCCATTTTTTTGAAATGCTGTCGATCGCTTTGACGTCACACGGGTTGCCAAACACATGGGTGGCAACAATCGCGGAGACACGATCGTGCATTTGCTGCTCGATGAGTTCGGGGTCGATGCACAGGGTGGCTGGATCGATGTCGGCAAAGCGGGCTTTGCATCCCTCCCACGCAATCGTGGACGTGGTGGCAATGAAAGAGAAGGGGGTGGTGACGATTTCGCCTTGGAGTCCAAGCGCCTTGATGGCAAGTTGCAGGGCAAGGGTGGCATTGGCCACCAGAAGAACATGCTTTACCCCGAATTCACGGGCCAGATCCTCTTCGAGTTGCTTTAAGCATGGGCCATTGTTGGTGAGGTGGCCTCGTTGCCAGATCCCTTCGAGTTGTTTGACGTAGTCCTGGAGTGGGGGAAGGGCTGATTGGGTGACATGGATGGGCTCGCGCATGGTGCAGACGGCGATACAATCATAATCCGGGGAATTAGGCAACCGTATCAGCGAGGGACCTGGGTGGGTGGTAGAAGCCGGCACGGCCAAACTCATTGGCTGTCATGAGATCGTGTCCAGAATTGACCATACCCAGATCGAAACATTCGAGTTCGGGGGGGCACTCCGCGGGGTTTCATTTCCTGCGCTAGCTTTAGGATGCGTCTGGCGCATTGACCGAAGCCGATCGAGGGGAGTTCAATGAACTCAACGTCAGGGAGCCCGTGTCAGGCAGGGTTAAGAACGGTTGTTTTCAGTGAGAAGGTTTTTGAGGTAGTGGGCATAGGAGGAACTTCCCATTGTCGATGCGGCTTGCTCAACTTGTGCTTCATTCATCCATTGATTGGCGAGCGCGATTTCTTCCAAGCAGGCTATTTTAAGCCCTTGGCGTTTCTCAACTGTTTGGACAAAATGGGAGGCTTCCAAAAGGCTGTCGTGCGTTCCGGTGTCGAGCCATGCAAAGCCCCGACCCAGGAGCTGGACGTTCAGAGTGTCGTTGGCAAGGTAGGCTTGGTTGATGCTGGTGATTTCCAGCTCTCCTCTTGCGGAAGGGCGTATGGTCTTTGCTATATCAATGACATCATTGTCATAAAAGTAGAGCCCCGTGACTGCATAGTTTGATTTCGGGTGTTCGGGTTTTTCCTCGATCGATATCGCCTTTTTGTTTTGATCAAACTCGACGACTCCGAAGCGGCTAGGGTCGGTGACTTGGTATCCGAAAACCGTTGCTCCGGAGTCTCTGTTAGCCACTCTTTGCAGCATTGGGGTAAAGCCGGTTCCGAAGAACAGGTTGTCGCCTAGCACGAGACAAACTTGGTCGGCTCCAATAAATTCCTCCCCGATGAGGAACGCCTCGGCGAGTCCATTCGGTTGGGCTTGGGTGGCATAACTGAGGTTGATCCCAAAGCGTTTGCCGGTGCCTAACACTCTCTGGAAAGCATCCTGATCGTGTGGCGTTGTGATAATCATGATGTCGCGGATGCCTGCGAGCATGAGAACGGAGAGGGGATAGTAAATGAGGGGTTTGTCATAGACGGGAAGGAGCTGTTTGGACACCCCTCTCGTCACCGGGAATAATCGTGTTCCTGTGCCTCCTGCTAAAATGATACCTTTCATGATGTCGATGCTTGTTTTATCTGCGGGGTTCTCTTGTTTTAGTCGCAGGAACCTTGCCCTAGCCGTTCTCTTTGATAGCTGCCATCCTGAACCCTCTGACACCATTCGCTGTGTGACAGATACCAGTCGATGGTTTTGAGAATCCCGGAATCGAATGATTCCTGAGGTTCCCAATTCAGAGACTGTTTGATTTTAGAGGCGTCGATAGCATAGCGGACGTCATGTCCGGGGCGGTCATCGACATATGTGATCAGCTCCTTGAAGTCTTTGATGCCGTTTGGTTTTCTTTCGATTTTGCCATTCAGGATGTCGCAGATGGTTCGCACGACATCGATATTGGTTTTCTCGTTATGGCCTCCTATGTTGTACGTCTGGCCGATGGCTCCTTCTATTAACACCTTTATCAGGGCTTGAGCATGATCGTCGACGTAAAGCCAGTCCCGCACCTGGCTACCGTTTCCGTATACGGGCAGGGCGAGTCCCTCCAATGCATTGAGGATCATCAGGGGAATGAGTTTTTCCGGGAACTGGTAGGGGCCGTAGTTGTTGGAACAATTGGTGATGACGGTTGGTAATCCAAAAGTCCGATGCCAGGATCTGACCAAGTGGTCGGAAGATGCCTTGCTCGCGGAATAGGGTGAGCTCGGGTCGTAGGGGCTTTCTTCGGTGAAAAAACCACTGGCTCCGAGGTCCCCATAGACTTCATCGGTAGAGACGTGGTGGAATCTGAATCCGTCTTTGTTTGGTTGAGCCTTTTTGCCGGCCTCGTTGGCTGGCAGGGATTGCCAGTAGGCAAGAGCTGCCTGAAGCAGGGTGTAGGTCCCGAGCACATTGGTTTGGATGAATTCGCCTGGGCCGTCAATCGAGCGGTCAACATGGGATTCCGCCGCCAGATGCATCATGGCATGGGGTCGATGCTCTCTGAATACCCGTTTGATTTCGACGGCGTCACAGATATCGACTTGCTCGAAGGTGTAGCGAGGGTTGGCGCTGACCTCAGAGAGGGAGTCCAGATTCCCGGCGTAGGTTAATTTATCGACGTTGATGACTTGCCAGTCCGAGTGCTGGATCAGATGGCGAATAACGGCGGATCCTATAAACCCAGCTCCTCCAGTTACAATGATTTTCATAGCGTTGCGACCCGGCACAGCGGGAAGGATTTGTAACATTTGTCTTTAACTTGGGAAGTCATATTTTAAGCTATTCTTTTGGCTGCCGTGACTTATAACGGGGGGGGCTCTGGTGTGTGACGAGAGCCTGATGCCAATTCATCCGGGTTATGAAAGAGAAACGATCAGCCGCTCAGCCACTATTTATTTTTTCGCAACCTCGGTCCGGTTCAACTTTGCTTCAGAAAATATTGGCGACGAGTGACGACATTGCCACCGTGTCCGAACCATGGCTCATGCTGCCTCTTTTCAGTTATGACGAGCGGATGCTTATGTGTTCTGCCTACTCGGTGAAGGGATACCGGAAAGCGGTAAGGGACATACTGGGCAGCCTTCCCTGTGGGGAGGATGATCTTTTTGCTGCCTCAAGAGCATATGGTGAACACCTCTACGGTTTGTTAGCTGGTGAGGGACGGTATTTCTTGGATAAAACGCCGCGTTATCACATCATCAGTAGTCATCTGATGCGAACCTTCCCTGAGGCCAAATGTATCTTTTTGTGGCGTAATCCGCTGTCGGTGATGGCTTCCATTTCCAGAACATGGAAAAAAGGGCGTTGGACTTTTGCAGGTTACGAAATCGATTTGTATGAGGGGTTTGCCTCTTTGATCGAAAGCTATGAGGGTAATCAAGAACGCGTGCTAGCACTCCAATACGAGGACTTGGTTGCCGACCCGAACCGATGGCTGGGCAAAATTCAAACGTTTCTGGATCTACCTGAGGGGAGCTTCAAGCACGAACTCTTTGGGGCGGTTGATTTGGGTGGCAAGATGGGGGATTCAACGGGAGCGAAGGAATACCAGAACACCTTGTCAGAAGATTCAACAGCGCGGTGGAAACAGGCTTTTCGGAGTCGTTACCGCAAAAAGATGGGGGCCGAGTATCTGCAATGGATCGGGGCTGAACGTCTCGAGACGATGGGCTACTCGCTGGATGAACTGATGGAGCAACTCACTGCGGTGCCGGCTACGGGCCTTGGCGTGATGGATTATTTGGCCCATCACCGGGGAAAGCTAAAAGATCGATCACAATCGAGGCTGTCCAAGGCGATTGATCGATACAGGGGCAATGGCGGCAAGGCGGTTCGGTTGAATTAATGATCATAGCAATGCAGGAAGATGAGTAGAATGAAACGCTTAAAGAGGTTGGTGAGCTTGAAAAAGCGAACAAAGGTTTTTTGCATTGGATACAATAAAACGGGAACCACCACGGTTGAAAAGGTCTTGAAGAAGATGGGGTATGTGATGCCCAAACAAACCATGCAAGAACGGCTGATTTCAGAGGATGTTTTTCGTGGAGATTACCGGAGCTTGAGAAAACTGTGCAAAAAATATGATGCCTTCCAGGATATGCCTTTTTCACAAGGTTCTGCCTATATTGCGGCGGATGCATTGTTTCCCGGGAGTCAGTTTATTCTGACGGTGCGGGATGCTGACGCTTGGTTTGACAGCTTGGTAAGGTTTCACCTGAAAGGGATCATGAAGCGGGCCGGGGTAGAAAAAATTGAAGATTTTAACGAAAACTCATTCAAGGATAAGGAGGTCTATCTCCATAAAAACTATTCCTATCAGGTGGTGAGAAGGCATGCTGTAACGGTTGAGAATCACGCTGTGCACTATGATTGGTCGCTTGTGTATAACAAGGAACATCGAGTTAGCCTCTACGAGGAGCGTAATCGGCAAATTTTGGAGTATTTTCAGAACCGTCCGGAACAGTTGTTGGTATTTGATGTGGAGAAAGAGAGCAATAACTCCCGAATGGTTGAATTTCTCGGGCTGCCAAGCTCCTTTATTGAGGATTTGCCTCATTTGAATCAATCCCGGCTGAGGTAGTTGGCCGTTCTCAGTCTTTGGTATTACCACGTATTCCATCCAGCTCATGGGTGGCGGTTTCCTTGTTTGGGTTCAGGGTGGACAGGGCGTGTTTGTTGGTTATGCTTCGAAAACCGCGACGGATTGGGCGCTGTTATGAATCTGGCATTATTACTTCATCGTTATTTCCCTTACGGGGGCTTGCAGCGTGATTGTGTGAACCTGGCCATTCGATTGATCGACTCGGGACATGAGGTATCGGTCGTTTGCCGATGTTGGGAGGGAGAGGTTCCGGAGGGGCTGATGGTGGAGGAGCTCGGGGCAAGAGGTCTGAGCAACCTTTCCATGGATCGTCATTTTGAGCAGGACGCGGAGGCCTGGTTGGCAGAGCACCCTCAGGATTGTGTGGTCGGGTTTAGCCGTTTGGCCTTAGCCATGGATTTTTATTATGCTGCTGACCCGTGTTATGCGCTACGCATCGCGAGAAACAAACCCCGGTGGTACCGGTTCAGCCGCCGTTATCGACATGGCGTTCAGCTTGAGTGGTTTTTGTTTTCTGCAGGAGGACCTAAAAACATCCTGATGCTGACCGATATGGAAGTCCCGGCGTATCAGAAGATTTACGGCACGGACCCGGAACGCTTGTTGGTCTTACCGCCCAGCATCCGGCGTCGCGCCTTGAAGATGGCGCAAAAACGGGAGCTTCGTAGCAAAATCCGCAAGCGCATGGATTGGCCGGATGAAAGGAATGTCATCTTGCTCGTTGGGTCCGGCTTTGCCACCAAAGGCTTGGACCGGGCGATTCGGGCTGTGGCGTCGGTTTCAGCAGCTGAGGATGTGGTTTTGTATGTTGCCGGGTCTGGTAAGGACGCTCGTTACCGGGCGCTGGCCAAAGGCTGTGGCGTTCAGGATCGTGTGGTCTTTCTCGGCGGGCGTGATGATGCCTGGGAGTTGATGCTGGCAGCGGACCTGTTGATTCATCCGGCACGCAGTGAAAATACGGGAACGGTGTTGGTAGAAGCACTTAGTGCCGGAACCGGGGTGTTAACCACCGCGGCTTGTGGTTTTGCTTCCCATGTGGCGGCCTCGGGGGCAGGGACGGTTTTGATGCACCCCTTCGACCAGGCTGCCTTGGAGCGCGCGCTATCGGCCTTGTTGGCTGATTCTTGGGAAGGGCGGGCCGAAGCGGCGTTACGGTATGCTGCAGAGGAAGACCTCTATTCCGGTATGGATACGGCCCATCGCCATATTGAGGCGTTTTTAGCATCGCATGTTAAATCGGATGTCCATCCTTGACCTTGCGCTCCGTGCGGGTTGTGTTGGTTGCAGATGATTGAGTTGGCGGACGAATTACGTGACCGGTTTCCCGGTTCAAGTGCCTTTGATCAGATCATGGATCTGGAGGGTGAGGTGTATCGTGCCAAGGAGGGGCGCCGGACTTTGATGTTTGAGCACCAGGGGCGGGAGTACTTTGCCAAAATCCACCGTGGCATTGGATGGCGTGAAATTTGGAAGAACCTGAGCCAACTCAAATGGCCGATCATCACGGCCTCGAATGAGTGGAAGGCGGTAGCATTGCTGGAGCGGTCTGGAGTCGAGACGGTGAAAATCGTAGGCAAAGGGGTGCGGGGCCTGAATCCAGCGAAGGTGCAATCGTTTGTGGTGATGCAGGCTCTGGATGAACGGATTGAGCTTGAGGATTTTTTTAAAGAGATGGGTGGAACTGGCGGTCCACGGCGTCTGGCATTGAAGCGGATGCTGCTTCGCAAGGTTGCCGATTCGGCTCGGCGTATGCATGCGGCGGGAATGAATCACCGTGATTTTTACCTGTGCCATTTCCATATTCAGAACCGGGACTGGTCACACTGGCGTCCGGGAGACGAGGTTCGACTGCCCTTGTTGGATTTGCATCGTGCCCAGATCCGGAGCAAGGTGCCGCGTCGTTGGCTGGTCAAAGACTTGGGGGCCTTGTTGTTTTCAGCAGTGGACTGCGGTTTTACGGACCGGGATATGGCTGCTTTTCTGAAGATTTATATTGGTCCGAATTGGAAAGATCAACTGAGGAGTAACGCCGGCCTTTGGAGGTCCGTGCTCATTCGGGCTGGAAAATTTTACCAACGTCACCGGGGGAAAGCGATGGTTCTCCCCGGTATATTTGCTCACTTGAGGTAGCGGTTGACCTCGCTTTTGAATCTCTGCTGTTCGGTTTCGTCCAGTTGGAGGATTTTCAAGTAGCTGGATAGCAAGCTTGGTAGTCCGGCCTTTTTGATACGTTGCACGTCCTTGCGGTAACGCAGAGGAGTGGCCAGGTTGGCGGCTCGTCTCAACATCGGCACTGGTTTTGCGTAGAATTTGACGTCGGTGAAATCAATCAAGCCGTATCCTTGCTGGTCTGGGAGCTGGATGATGTTCCCAAGATGCATGCCTCGGAACAGGATACCCTTCTGGTGCAGGTGGTGGATGAAGTGGCAGAGATCTCTGATATGGACCTGTTCGGGGGATTGTTTGAGTAACTCCCGGATGGATTGCCCGGGTAGGGATTGATAGGTGACAGCCCGGACGTGGCTACCGGCCAGGGCAATGTGTTTCAGGACACTTGGGGCCTGGATCTCGCGTTGGTCAAGTTCTTCGGCGTTATGAATAAAGCGTCCGCTGTAGGGCCGGAGCGTCGCCGACGACAGCCATTTTTTTTTGCGGGCCCATATCTTGGTTACCGTGTCATCCGGGTGGAGGACCACGGCTGGGTAGCCTCCTTTTTCATCGATTGCTTGGCCGTTGCGGCAAAGGGCATCGAAATCTTCCTGTGAATAGGTGACGGGCTGCATGGCTGTCGGGCTTAAGCGTTGATGCCGAGGCTATCGAGAAAACCGGCCAAGCCCTGGGCATCGCCTTTATTGAAGGCTTTTGCTGTGAACGGGCTTTGAAATGGACCGATGAGCGCAAAAATCCGTTTGATCTTTGCCTTGTGGAAGATGGTGGCACCTTCGGCGTTGGCGGTAAAGTCCAGAGCGCAGTCGGCGGGAGCCGCCTGATCGAGGTTATATTGTTCGATCTGATGCGCCAGTTTCGGGCTGGTGTCGCTCGCTCGAGCAAGGATGTGCGCATCTGCACAATCGAAGCCATGTTCTCCGACAGTGGTGAGGTGCAGGTCCGGGCGGTAGTTCTTTAACCGATTAAGTTGGTTGAGATGCTCTGTGTCGGATGGAGACAATGATCCGGTATAGACCAGGACGCGAAACGGATGGGTTGCCGCAGAGCGCTGATGTCCGGTGCGTTTTTTCTGCAGGCCATCGATCTTTAGAGGGCGTTTGCGTCCGGTTTTCCAGTAGCCGTGCATCCAGAGGACATCGGCCGGATGGGCGGACATCGCCCGTTCATAGGCTTGGGCGCAGAGTGCGGTGATGTAGACCGTGTTGCTTTGCTTGTTTTCCGGGATGTCGAGCGCGGGGTAGACGGTGAACTTCCACTTGCCCGGGGCGATCGTCGAGACGGCAATCGGGACGATGGGAGCCCCGGTCCGGCGGTGCAGGATCGCTGGAAGGTTGGTGAGTGAGGTTAATTTGCCGAACAAGGGGACGGCCAGACCATGAGCCCCCGCTTGTTGGTCGGCCAGAACGCCGAGGGATCCTCCTTCTTTGATGTGGGCGATGGGTTTGAAAAATCCGTCGCGGCGACTGAACACCTTGGTGCCCTGACTTCCCCGGCGGCGTCGGATCAGGGCGTCGATCAGCGGGTTGTTGATCGGTCGGTAGAGGGTTCCTGTAGGCTTGAGTTCCGGCAGGGCGAGGTGGGCCTGAGCGAGAAACTCCCAGTTTCCCATGTGGGAGAGCAGGCAGATGGTTCCCTTTTCAGATTTTCTGGTTTTGAGCAGGTGTTCTTCCCCGGTGATTTCGATGCTTTGCAGGATTTTTTCCGGGCTGAAGGTGGCGGTCCGGATACTGGCAATCAGGTTTGCCCCGGTTTGCATGAAGGTTTTCCGGGTCAGACGGCGAATGTCATCATGGCTCATGCTGTCCCCGAAGGCGATGCGGAGGTTGCGCGTAACGGTGGCACGCCGTTCTACCAGCAGGAGCGAACTTAGGTAGCCTAGTGCGGAGCCAGACCAGCAGACCCATTTCATCGGGAGAAGTGAGAGCAGGCATTCAAACAGTCGGTAGATAGCGTAGACCACATAGTCCGGGACGCTGGCTTTGGGCTGTTTGTTGTTTTCGCTCATGGGCTGGAGGAGAGTGCATGAAAATAGCAAGGATGCAAGTCATCCTGAATCTGGCTGTGCCTAGGGCTCCTCCATTAGGGAGATGATCTCGCTGATGCCTGCGGCGCTGACAGGATTGTCAGGATTTTTTCAAGATTTTACAGGATTGTTAATTTTCGAAGATCAAGGCTTGTCCAAAACCGATCGCTTATTTCTTAAAAAATACTGTAAATCCTCTTCAATCATGTGACTCCTGTCAGCGCCGCAGGCTGTTAGCCCCTGGTGCATTCGCCCTGCGGCTGTTCCTGAATGGGTGGGTCGACGTAATCGTTCGCTGTGAATTTAGGCATCGACCGAGGGTAATGCGGGAACGGCATTCAGCAGCTTGCGGGTGTATGGATGCTCAGGGTGATTGAAAACCTGCTCGGCACCTCCGTATTCGACAATACCTCCTTGGTGCATAACCGCAATCCGGTCAGCGATGTAGCGGACCACCGATAAATCGTGGGAGATGAAAATCATGGTCAGCTGCAGCTCCCTGCTGAGCTGGATCAGGAGGTTCAGGATTTGGGATTGAATCGAGACATCAAGCGCACTGACCGGTTCGTCGGCAATGATGAGCTTGGGTTCGGGGGCGAGGGCTCTGGCGATGGCAATCCGTTGGCGTTGACCTCCGGAAAACTCGTGTGGATACTTGCGGGCGAACCTCCGGTCGAGCCCGACCCGTAGCATCAGTTGGTCGATGTGGTTCTGGAGTGCCTCTCCCTTGAGTTGGGGGTGACGTTGGCGGCATGCTTCAGCAAGGGTGCTGAAAACCGTCATCCTTGGGTTGAGCGAGGCGTAGGGGTCCTGGAAGATCATTTGAAAATCCAGTCGCTTTTGCCGGATTTGCCGTGCCGGCAGATCACTCAGGTTCTGGCCGTCGAGGGTGATGTTCCCCGCTGTAGCCGGGACCAGTTGCATGATGGTTCTGGATAGCGTGGATTTGCCACAGCCTGATTCTCCGACCAGTCCTAGGATCTCGCCTTGTTCCAGGCTCAAGGATACATTGTCGACAGCCTTGATCACATCCGCTTGCTTTTTTGGCTGGAAAATGCCCGACCCGGCGGAAAAATGGGTGCTGACGTTGTCGAGCTGTAGAAAAGGCATGCCGCAGATTAGGTGAGCATCGGCAGATCGCCAAACTCGAAATAGATGAAAATCACGCCCATTAGCTAAGCTTTCCTGATAATTCAGATTATGGGGATTTGCCTTGCCAGATGCTTGATTTTAGGGGATGCTGGCCCGTCAGAACGTGATAGAATACACGGCTAGGCATGAGTGCGTTGATGGGTTTTGGGAGTAGTTCCGGACAGATGAGCGACTGATGATCCAGCGACCACGGGGAAGATACCAAGGATGACACCAAGGAGGATGACGTATGGCGACGGCGCGTAATAAACCGAAAAATCAGAAAAGGGAACGGAGTCAGTGGCCGAACGAGGTGCTGGGAATTTTACTGTGTGGTGGAGGTTTGCTCTTGCTGCTTTCCTTGATTTCCTTTGTTCCGGGTGATGTAAAGTTTCTTCCTTGGATGGGGGATGCCGGAGAAGCGGCGCAGAGTGAAGGTTGCTCCAACTGGATTGGACCGGTCGGGGTGTTTCTTGGTCAAATTACGTTTGTGACCTTTGGTGCAGCAGCCTATTTGGTGCCCTTGACGATGCTTTGGATGGGGGTGGCCAAGCTGGTCTTTGATGCCCGGGCTTCATGGAGGACCTGGACGGGCTGCGGGGTGTTTATTCTCAGTGGTGCCGCCTTACTTGCGGTGCAGAGTTTATTTTTACAAGCCTGGTCGGAGGCCAATCACCTGAGTGGCCCTGGAGGGGTGGTGGGCTACGCCTTGGGAACCAAGTTTCTGGAAGCTCTGCTCAACAAACCAGGAGCCATTCTGGTTCTTGTCTGTGTGTATTTGGTCAGTTTGATTTTGTTGACGGGTTTACACCCGATCCAATTCTCGCGTTCATTGGTGACTTTTGCGGTTCGGTGGTGGCAGGGGCGTGGTGAGCGAAAGGTGGCCTCAGCCGAGAAAGCTGCGGCACGTGAAAAGCTGCGTCGTGAACGTGATCAGCAGTTGGCTCGCAAGCATCCGCTGTTCGATGAGGATGAAATCGAGGCATCGCCCAAACCGAAAGCCCGTAAAAAAGCGGCGGCGAAGAAAGCCGCGAATAAAGCGGCCAATGAGGACAAAGACGATGATAAGGAGGAAGATCCTCAGACTGAACTACCATTGAAGGTGACGCCGCCGCCGCAGGTGATTGACGCCTCCCAGCGCAGCCAGCACAAGTCGGTCCCCGGAGCCAAACCCTTTGCCAAAAAGAAATTGGACCACGGTGGTTTAAGCACCGAAGAATACGAAAACTACGAGCTTCCCGGGTTTGACTTGCTGAATGTCCCGGAAAATGCCGAGCCTGAAACCGAGGCGGACAAAGGCGAATTGGTGTCGGTTCAGAAAACGATCATCGACACCTTGAAGGCCTTTGGCGTTGAGGTGACGGCAGGAAATATTACGCGCGGCCCGACCATTACCCGGTATGAGGTCTACCCGAGTATGGGGTTGAGGGTGAGTCGGATCACCCAACTGGAAGCTGACCTTGCCCGGGCGACCAAGGCGGAGCGGATCAATATCCTGGCTCCGGTTCCGGGATCGGATACGGTGGGTATTGAGATTGCCAACAATGAGAAGGTGGCGGTTCCTCTGCACGACTTGCTGCACGATCCGGCATTCACAAGCTCGAAAAATAAGATTCCGTTGGCACTGGGTAAGGATGTCTACGGCAACACCGTGATCGGTGACCTGGCGGCGATGCCCCACCTTCTGGTGGCCGGTGCCACCGGCTCCGGTAAGTCGGTGTGTATCAACACGATTATTTCCAGTATTCTCTTTAAGTTCAGCCCGAATGAGCTGCGCTTCATCATGGTTGACCCGAAAGTGGTCGAAATGCAGATGTATAACACGCTGCCGCACCTGGCGGTTCCCGTGGTGACCGACCCCAATAAGGTGCTTGCCGCCTTGCGCTGGGTGGTCAATGAAATGGAACGCCGCTACCGGATTTTTGCCGATGTCGGCGTGCGGAATTTTGATGCCTTCAATAGCCGGGAGCTTCCCGAAAAAGAACAGCCGGAAGAACCAGCAGAGGGTGAGGAAGAGGATAAGCCGGAAGAAGAGGAAAGCTACGATCAGGAGCATATCGATTCGATTGCCCAGGCTCTGACCGATGGCGAACTTGGCCCCCCTTCGCTGGATGGCTCGGACGACGATGACGAGGAAGAAGAAATCCCGGATCGGGTCCCTTATATTGTCATCATTATTGATGAGTTGGCTGACCTGATGCAAACCGCTCCTGCGGACATGGAGATGTGCATTGCCCGGATCGCCCAGAAAGCCCGGGCTGCGGGGATCCATCTCATTATTGCCACCCAGACTCCGCGGGCCGATGTGGTCACCGGTATTATCAAGGCGAACATCCCCAGCCGGATTGCCTTCCAGGTTTCTTCCAAACTCGACAGCCGGGTGATCCTGGATGTGTCTGGTGCTGATAAGTTGGTGGGTAAGGGGGACATGCTTTACCTGCCACCTGGCTCTGCAAAGTTGGAGCGTGCCCAAGGTGCTTTTGTTTCCGATGATGAGGTCGAGGATCTGATTTCCTTCTGTTCAAACCAAGTGGATCAAAAATTCGAAGAAACCGTGCAGGCGAGCATCGAGAGTGGTGGTAGCGGCGGCGACGACGATGATAATGAGGTTTCTGATGCGGATGAGGAAATCATCGAAAAATGTCTCGAAGTGATCCGTCAGGAGAAAAAGGCGAGCACCTCCCTGCTTCAGCGTCGATTGCGTCTCGGCTACACCCGGGCCGCCCGGATGATGGATATTCTCGAAGACCGCGGCATCATTGGGCCCGGTGACGGTGCACGCCCACGTGAGATTTTGATCAACGTCGGCCAAGACGAACCGTGATATGGTAGGTTGGTGATCTGATGGGGAGCTGAATGAAATACTCAAATTGAATTCCATGAAGCTGCTTAAAATTTGTTTGATCGTTCTATCAGCAGGCTTGCTTTTCCTGTGGTTGGTGACACCTACGGTTCTGAAGTCGAAAAAATATTCTGCTCTTGCGACGAAAGTATATTATGCCAAGCAACTTCATCTGGCTTTATTCGAATTTGAGCAGGATCACGGCATGTTTCCCGGGGATGCGACAGCTGTCGGTGAGTTGGCTGCTTTTCGGGGTGATCACTCCAACGATTATTTGGGGCAGTTGATAGCCGCAGGTTATTACGAGGACAGTGGGAAATGCCAGTTTGTAAGCAATAGTAGCTCTCATCTCGGCATTGCCCCCGGATCTGGTAAATTCGAAGCTGGCGAGTGTGGGTTTTCCTACATCAAAAATCAGAAGATAGACTATGACGATGGATCAACCTCCAGGCCTTTGTTGCTGGCGTCGATGACGGGAGAGGGGACGAAATTTGATCCGAAGGCCTATCGCGGAAGATCTGTAGTGCTTCGCATCGATGGATCTGTCAAGCAGTTGAGAATCGATCCCAGCGGAGAAGCTGTGTTGAAAAACAAATCTTTATTTGATTCGGGAGAAGATACGATTTGGGGTGAGCGTGGCTTTGATTCCGCATCCTTGGTTCATCCCATGCCCTGCCGTCCTGATTGGGTTCAAAGAGCTCGAGGATGGTGGAAGTGGTTTGGCTTACTGGCCGTTTTCTTGGCTTTTGCGCTCATCTGCTGGTGGCAACGCAGGGGGAAGTCAGAGAAAAAATCGACAAAATCTGAATAAAAACCAAGGGGCTGCGTCGAAGTAGGCGATGCAAAGATGTCATTTTTGGTTTAGACTCAGAGAGATGAAAACGATACCCAAAACCCTTTTTATTGGATCGTCCATGGTGTTGGCCTTGGGATTGAGCAGTTGTACCACCACCTATGATGCGCATGGGCGGCCGGTGGAGACGATTGATCCGGGCGCTGCGGTGGTCGGAGCCTTGGCGATCGGAGCGATTGGCTACGCAATCGGTGAAAACAACAGCCACGATCATCACAAACACTACAAGCATGGCCACCACCGCCCCCCGCACCACGGGCACCACGGGCACCACCGCCGGCGCTAAGTTCGGGGATTTTTTCGTGTGAGCGTTTTTGTGCGAAAGGGGGGGGATCGATTGGGCGCTTCTAAGCGGACACATAATACCACTCCGCAAAACAGACGAGACGATTGATCGTTGTTGAGGTATGTGGAAAAGCACTACGTGGTCCATGAGAATTCCGGATGAATGACTCCTTTGGCTTTGTTTCTCCTTAGTCATGGTGCCCGCACCATTCCTTCGTCGCGCCTTACCAAAGAACTCATTCATCTCGGCTATCGTCCCGTCTGTTTTACTACTTGGTATAATTTCCTCGCATCCGGGCGAAGGATCGCGTAACGATTTCCTCCGTGGAAGAAGCCGACTACAAAGTAAGGCTCGATATTTTCGAGGGGCCGTTGGATCTATTGCTCTACCTGATCAAAAAGGATGAGGTGGATATCCAGAGTATTTCGATCGAGCGCATTACCAAGCAGTATCTGGATTACATCGATACCTTCAAGATGCTGAATATCGATCTGGCCTCCGAGTTCATCGTGATGGCTGCCAACCTGATGTATATCAAGAGTCGGACCTTGCTGCCGAAGGCCGAGCAGCCACCCGAGGAGGATGTCGAGGAGGACGACCCTCGTTGGGAGTTGATCCGGCAATTGATCGAATACAAAAAATTCAAGGATGCCGCCGGGTTTTTATCGCGTAAGGAGACCGAGCAGGAGGATTATTTCGCCCATGTCCCCGAAAAAGAAGCTCCTGTTCCAGATGACGAGGTGGAGCCGCTGCCGGATGTAAATATCTTTGATCTGATCCGGGCGTTTCAGAATGTGCTCAAACGATTTGAGGAATCGACCGATCTTGGTGAAATCGTTGATGAACGCTATACGGTGGCCGATAAGATCGAGTATTTGCTCGGTGAGCTCAAACCGGGCAAGAGCCTGAAGTTCTACTCTTTGTTTGAGCAATCCACATCGAAGGCCGAGGTGATTGTCACGTTTATGGCCTTGCTGGAGCTGATGAAGATGAACCAGTTCCGCATTCGTCAGGATCAGATTCTGGGTGAAATCGAAGTGCAACGTTCCGATTTGACCTGATCCCGGATCTTTGAAACCTACTTTTTGTTATGCTTGATTCCCGATTATTACTTCTTTGTCTGGCGGGGCTGCTGGCGGTGAGTTGCTCGACGTCGAACCACGGTAGTTTTATTTCTTCGACCTACATTGATCAAAAGAAAGCCAAAGGCGCCTCCTTGGGGGCCGTCACCGGGGAGTCAAAGCAGACTTGGGTGCTGTATGTGTTTCCACGAGGCGAATCTCCGTCGACACGTGAGGCGATCGAGGACGCGAAGTCAAAGCGGCCAGGCACTCAATACTTGTCGGACGTGACGATCGATGACCAGATGCTATGGGGGATTGGTTTTTCCGAGCAGATCATCCGGGTTGAGGCTGAGGCCCACCGCTAAGGGGCTGCAGTGTCGGATTAATGCGCCTGCAGCCAGTTGTTGCCGGTTCCGATGTCCACTTTGCATGGGATGTCGAATGGCAGTGGTAGCGCGTGTTCCATGGTGTGGATGATTTGGGGCACAAGACGATCCTTCTCACTGAGGTCGAGGTCGAAGAGTAATTCGTCATGCACCTGGAGCAGCATTTTCGATTTGGCCTGCTCTTTGTCCAGCAGTTCGCTGACCTGGATCATGGCCAGTTTGATCATATCGGCTGCCGACCCCTGGACCGGGGCGTTGATGGCGGCTCGTTCAGCCCCTTTGCGCAGCATGCCATTGCGGGAGTCGATGTTGCGGATGTAGCATTTTCTTCCTGTGATGGTTTCGATGTAGCCGTGATCTACTGCAAATTCGACGGTGCTCTCCATGTAGTCCTTGATCCCAGGGTATTGCTTAAAGTAGGTTTCGATGATTTCACTCGCTTCCGTTCTGGCGATACCCAGCCGCTGGGAGAGACCGAAGGCGGAAATGCCGTAGATGATGCCGAAGTTGACCATCTTGGCACTGCGGCGCTGCTCAGAGCTCACTTGGTCAATTTCGACATCAAACACCTTGGCTGCCGTGGCCGAGTGGATGTCGAGATCGTTTTTGATCGCTTGGATCATGGACTCATCACCAGACAGGGCGGCCATCACCCGGAGTTCCACCTGTGAGTAGTCGGCGGCCAGCAGGGTGTGCTTGGCGTCGCGAGGAACAAAGGCTTTGCGGATTTCTCGCCCGGCTTCACTGCGAACCGGGATGTTTTGCAGGTTCGGATCGCTGGAGGCGAGTCGGCCGGTGGAGGCTAACAGTTGGTGAAAGTGGGTGTGCACCCGGTTGGTGCGCTGGGAGACGTGGTTAGGTAGGGCGTCGACGTAAGTGGATTTGAGTTTGCTGGCTTCACGGTATTCCAGAATATCGGCAACAATCGGATGTTTGGGGGCGAGGGCGGCCAGCGTTTGCTCATCGGTTTTAAACTGCCCGGTTTTGGTTTTTTTGGGTTTTTCAACCAGCTGCATTTCACCGAAAAGGATTTCACCGAGTTGTTTCGGAGAGTTGAGGTTGAATGCTTTGCCTGCAGCTTCGGTGATGTCTTCGGTAAGGCCGGTGATGCGTTTTCCCAAGCTGTCGCCGATGGCTTTGAGTGCGACGATATCAAGAGCGATCCCCTCATTTTCCATCGCGGTGAGGACTGGGATCAGTGGGGCTTCGATGTTTTGATAGATGGCTTCCTGCTCGATTTTTTCAAGCCACGGGCGCAACTTTTCAGCAATTTGCAAGGTGACGTCGGCATCTTCGGCGGCATACTCGGCGAGCGCTTCTACCGGGATCAGGCTCATGTTGAGCTCTTTCTTTTTCCCCTTCTTTTTCTTTGGTTTTGGTTCCTCTTCGCTCGCAAAGAGGTCCTTTTCAGGCTCTTTGCATTGTTCGGCCAGTTGTTCAAGTTTGACCGGGGTGTAGCCTAACATGGCTTCGGAGACGAAGTCCATATTGTGACGTCGGTCGGGGTAAACCAGTGAGTGCACCAGCATGGTGTCGTAGAAGGGGCCGGAAACCTCGCATCCATGCATGGCGAGGACGGAGAGGTCGAATTTCAGATTGTGTCCGATTTTTTCGAGTTTTGTCTGGAAGACAAGTTTCAGTTTTTCGAGCACCATCACGAGTTTCAGTGGGCTGCCGGGACCGGTGTGCACGTAGTATCCTTCATGGGCTTTGACGGAAAAGGCGATGCCCAGGATATCACAGCTCCGAGGGTCGAGTGAGGTGGTTTCCAGGTCGAAACAATAGCGGTTCGCGATGGAAAGTTTTTTGGTCAGGGAGTCGAGCGCCTGGACGCTGTCGACCAGGTGATACTGGTGCGGTACGTCGTCGATGGTTTTTAGCTGGGGAGCTTCCGTCGGCTCGCTGTCGGTGTCATCTGTTGAGCTTTCGTTTGTTTGGTGTCCCCGGCCCGCGGTGAAGTCCGCCCCGTAGAGGCGCTTGCCAATGGCGTTGAATTCCAGTTCGGTGAGTAGGGACTTCACTTTGGCATCATCCCGGTTGCCGAGGGCAAGATCGTTCCAGTGCACGTCCACCGGGGCATCGAGCATGATGGTCACCAGCTTTTTGGAGAGCAGTGCCTGCTCGCGGAAGTTTTCCAGATTTTCTTTTTGTTTGCCTTTGAGCTGATCTGTCGAATCGAGGATGTTTTCCATCGAACCGAATTGTTTGATCAATTTTTTGGCTGTTTTTTCACCGATGCCAGGAACGCCGGGGATGTTGTCGGAGGCGTCCCCCCAGAGTCCGAGGATGTCGATGACTTGTTTCGGGCTTTCGATCTCCCATTGTTGGTTGATGGCGGCGACGTCGAGAAGTTCGTGGTTTCCTCCCTGCCTTCCCGGTTTCCACATCGTGGTGGTTTCGGTGACAAGCTGGGCAAAATCCTTGTCCGGGGTCACCATGTAGGTGTGGATGTTGCCAGCTTCATCGGCGCGGTGGGCGAGTGTGCCGATGATGTCGTCGGCTTCGTAGCCCGGGACTTCGAGCACGGGAATGCCGAGTGCCCGGCAGAGCTGTTTGACGTAGGGGATGGCTGCGGCGAGTTCTTCGGGCATGGCATCGCGCTGTGCCTTGTATTCAGGGAAAATTTCGTGCCGGGGAGTGGGCTCCTTGGTATCGAATGCGACGCCGATATGGCTGGCCCCCTGGTTGTCAATGAGGTCGAGCAGGGTGTTGGTAAATCCAAAGACCGCTGAGGTATTGATGCCCTTGCTGGTCAGGATCGGGTTACGGATCAGGGCGAAGTGCGCGCGATAGACCAGGGCCATCCCGTCGAGAAGAAAAAGTTTATGCATGAAAAGTGGATGAGTGTTGATGATGCGGAGCTAAGGCATAGGAGAATACGACCAGTGGATTTCAGCAACAGGATCGCTTTCTTGAAAAAGATCGAAAGCGGTTGAGCTGACAACTGGGCTATTATTGTTATCTATTCTGTAGCGTACAGGTTTCCCTGTGATGATATCAATTGGAATTTCCGGAAGATATGCCGGTGATAATTGGCGGAGATTGTCTGGGTAGCTTTGATTTTTGAGCCGAAAACGTTCAATGGCTATGGCCGTGCGCATATTATTTATATGAGCTTGACGGTTGATGGCGGCTTTGACGTAGGTCGTTAATGCAGCCGAATAATCGAGGAGGCGAGCCTTTTCTGGATTCCGAATTTGATCCACTTGAGGTTTGAGGATGGTGCGTGCTCGTTGACCATTTGGATACAACATAATACCAACCAAGGCTTTCATGTGTTTGAGGTTGTGCTCAATCCAAAACCCGCCTGGGTGTTCGGGTTTGTCGAAAAAGTCGTCCCAAGTGTTTGGTTCTTTGAGGTCAATGCTTTCTAAGCTCATGAAAGGCGGCTCCATATATTTAGGGGTGTTCTTTAGAAGCTCTGTATTCGCAAAGAAAACGGTGACCTCACAGCGTATGGCATCAAGTGCGAGTGCGTTCAGGTCGACAGTTGAGAGCTTTTCATCAATTTTGGAAAGCTCGTCATCTGAGAAGGCGTGTCTGGACAGACCCTCCCAAACGGTTTTTTCAATATCGAAATACGAAAATATAGTATGTGTTAGGCCTATGAAGGTGTGATATTTGCTGGTATGGGACGCTAGGCGAAGCATTGCTTGGACGTCCTCCTGTGCTTGTTTAGTATCGCCGATAGCCATACGGAGAATTGCACGTCTGGCCAGTAAACTTGAGCAGTGGATGTTTATGTTAGAGGAGCTTGCTCGGTTGTGCAACGAGTTGTTTGATTCGGGCATTTTGGATGCTTCCGAAATTGCATTGAGGCGTTGGTCGTAAATTGCAATATGCTTTAAGCACTGCTGGGCCGCTGACTTTTCAGGTAAGCCCGGTTGTGGTGGATCCAACCACTCTGAAATCCGCGATGGATATCCCTTTGTGTCGTTATGAGCATCTTGCGTAGCGAAAAAAACATCGTCGTTACAGTTCAGTCCTTGGATATCATCGCGATGGATTGCGCTGAGGGGGGGGCTATGAATTTTGTTGAGTTCGGCAACGTAGGCTGGATGTGCGTAGAAATTATCTTTCTCGGAAACTGGTGGTGAAAAAAAGGAGTCTAGATCTGAAATCTCGCTTTTTGCTTCCCAAGATTTACGAAATGAATGGTAATTTTCCAGAGCTTTTGCATTAACGCTTTCCCGCTCTTTTTTGACCTTGGCCTTTTCGATGCTGATATAGAGCGCAGGAAGGGAGCCCAGCAAAAACACTCCAAATGTGAGAAACATCCACTTGTGCCTCCACAAGGAGGTTTGGCGGAGTTTGACCAAAAATGTCGGGATGCGCATGTGTGAATGGTTAATTTGGTCGGTTGCGGTGTGTGCAACGGAGTTTATATCAAAGGACTGAAGTTAGCCGCAAAATGTATGTTTTTGTCTGAAGCCTGTGAGTTTCATAGGTCCTATTTACCCGATAAAGAATCTGTCATTAAGAACTGATCCCCTGGGTTCGAGCTTCTACGGCGAGTTGGAAGGCCTCGCGGTCGCCGTGGCGTTTGATGGAAAATTTGACGCAACGTCGTTGGCCGGGGGCGGGGGACCAGGTGGCTTGCCAGAACTGGTAGGTGGTGCCGTTATTACTGACGACGGTGATTTTCGAGACGCCGACCACTCCGGAGCTATTGCGCTGTGAGCGTTCACAGATGCGGGTGCTGGCACGGTTGGCGAGTTCGTCGATCAAGGCATCCCTCCACTGGCGGGCAGCCTGCAGTGCTTGTTGGGGTCCTCCGTGTGGTCGATCGGCAAAAAATTTCCCGTATTTGATCCCCCGGCGTTGCATGCGAACTTGCCAGCCGTGAGTGCCGGCACTCGGAAGGTCGATCCGGGCGATGGCGTAGTTGGGGGGCGTATGTTTACGCGGTGCGGGCATGGGAAAACTATGGAGGGGGGAGCTTGAAGTTTCAAGTTTTCAGTTTCATCAGGAGGTAATACCGTTCTCCCGACAGCCCACCACTCAAACGGTATAAGTCGATGCTTGCATCTTGATTGGGCGCGTGTCTAGGGTCTGCGCATGGCAGGAATCATCATCAAACCGCGCGCACGTGTATTTCACGGACACGACTGGGTGTATGGATCGGAAATCAAGAAGACGTTCGGAGATCCTCAACCCGGTGATGTGATTTCGCTCAAGGATTTTCGGGATCGTCCGCTTGGGACGGCTATCTACAACCCGGAGTCCCAGATTGTCGCCCGGAGAATCTCTCGCAGAAAACAGAAACTCGATCGCGAGTTTTTACTACGTCGGATCGGGCAGGCGATTGAGTTACGCGAGCGTTCCGGGTTGGACCCACGTCTGGCACGTATTGTTTGGAGTGAGTCGGACGGTTTGCCAGGAGTGATTGTCGACCGCTATGGAGACCACCTTGTGCTGCAAACGCTGACCTTGGCCATGTCGTTACATCGCCAGGAAATTGTCGATGTGTTGGTAGAGCTCCTTTCCCCGGCGTCGGTGATCCTGAGAAATGATTCTCCGATGCTGGTAGCCGAGGGGATTGAGCAGGAAACGTTGATGATGTATGGCGAACGGCCGGATACCTTTGTGGTGGAAGCCCCCAGCGTCGAAGGGGGGGTGAAATTTGAAATTGACCTGATGGATGGCCAGAAAACCGGGCTTTACCTGGATCAGCTCGATGCTCACCGTGAGATTGCCAAGTTGGCCAAAGGGAAACGGGTCCTCGATTGTTTTTGTAACCAGGGTGGATTTGCCCTGGCCTGCGCTAAAGCCGGGGCCGCGAGTGTTACGGCCGTGGATTCTTCCGAGTCTGCCATTGAGGCGACCCGGCGGAATGCTGAGCTCAATGGGGTGGAGGTAAATGCGGTTCAGCACAACGCCTTTGATTTTCTGAAGCATTGCGAAGACCAGTATGATTTGGTCATTCTGGACCCACCTTCTTTTACCAAAAATAAAAAGAGCCTGAATAATGCGATGCGCGGATATAAGGAGATCCACTTGCGCGGGATCAAGCTGCTTGATCGCGATGGTATTCTTGCAAGCTACTGTTGTTCTCATCACGCGAGCCGGGAGCTCTTTTTACAGAATATCGTATCGGCATCGGTCGATGCCAAACGGAGCTTGCGGCTGATCGCGAGCCATGGACAGCGGCTGGACCACCCGGTTCTGCCTGCGATTCCAGAGACCGAGTATCTCAAGGGTTTTGTGCTTCAGCTTGTGCCATCAAGATAAAGGAGGGGAGGATTTAGGGTGCCAGCCAAGCGAAGGTGCTGGTATTGCGGAGCACCGTGAACAGGGCGATGATTGCGATTCCTGCCCAAAACCAGCGGGGGGAAACCCCGGACAGATTCGGAGCGGGACGACCCAGCACGGTGAGGCTGATGATCAGATAGAGTGATCCGACTCCGAAAAGTATCACCCCAATCGCCAGCATGGGGTTCCATTGCATGGCTTCGGTGAGTTCTCCTCGCGCGAGGGCTCCCGCACAGCGGGTTCCTCCACACCCCGGGCAGAACCAGCCGGTCCAACGGCGGATGGCACATTCTATCCCGTGGCCGCCGAGCCAGCTCGAGAGGGTGTAGAAAAAAGAGGTGAAGCCGCAGGCTGCCAATGGCAGCAGGAGTGGCCAGAGCTGTCGCGCGCGGGTGGCCATGACGGTCAAATGACTTCGGGGGGGGATTTAATACGAGTGGCGGCTCATGTCTGCAAATGCCAGCGCGATGGCTATGATCATGAACAGTTGAAATGCGATGCCGAGATAGCCACAGACGAGGCCGGCGATGGCCATGCCTTTTCCTTGGATCGGAACCACGCTGTGTTTGATTTTTTTCAGGGACATGTGGCCGCAAATGACGGCGGGGATGCCAAATAATGCCCACACGTAGCAGGCGACAATGGCCAGAATTCCGCAGACCAAGGCTGCGATTGAGAGTCCGTCTGTCGGGATCGGTGATCCAGCGTATGGAGCCTGACCGGCGTAGCTTTGCGGACTCCCGTATGGGTTGGTTGAGGGACGGCTTGATGGAGCGGGCTGGGCAGGGATGCCAGCGCTTCCACTACTTGCAAATGCGTGTTGGAATTCGGGCACTGCGTTGACTGGTGCCCAGTCAGGCATGCCTTCGCACCAGACGATGGTTTTGGCATCGATTTGGCCCGAGTTGATGAGCGTGTGGATTTCCGGATCGGAAACCGGGCCGTGCTGGGTACCGTCTTTGCCGTAAAACCAGTCCGCCATGATACTTTGGGGGAGGGGTTTTACATGGCGACGATTTCGTAGCCGCCGTCCACGTAGAGCACCTGTCCGGTGATGGATGCGGATCCGTCACTTGCGAGGAAGACGCCGGTGCAACCGAGTTCTTCGGGCGTGCAGGTGCGGCCCATGGGTGCGTGATCTTCGTAATACTTGAAGAGTTTGCCAAAGTCTGAAACGCCACGTCCGGCGAGGGTTTGCACTGGGCCTGCGGAGATGCAGTTGACCCGGATGTTCTTGCGGCCAAGGTCGGCAGCAAGGTAGCGGGTGCTGGCCTCAAGGCTGGCTTTGGCCACACCCATGACGTTGTAGTTAGGCACCACCTTGACGGCACCGTAGAAGCTCATGGCAATGATGCTGCCGCCGTCGGGCATCATTTTTTCAGCGCGCTGGGAGATGGCGACCAGAGAGTAGGCAGACACATCGTGGGCGATGGCGTAGGCCTCACGCGAGGTCTTGACAAAACTTTCCTGGAGAGCCTCTTTTGGAGCAAAGGCAACCGAGTGAAGGACCAGATCGATTTTGTCGGTGTGTTTTTTGACATTTTCGAAAAAGCTGTCGATTTCCTCGTCGCTGGTGACGTCGCATGGGTAGACTGGAGTGTCTTCACCGAAGGTCGTGGCGAGTTGTTCTACATTTTTTTGCAATCGGTCCCCTGCATAGTTGAAAATCAGCTTGGCTCCTGCATCTGCCCAGGCCTTGGCAATCGCCCATGCGATACTGCGTTTGTTTGCTACGCCGAAAACAACGGCCGTTTTGCCTGCTAATGGTTGGTCGCTCATACGCGCGCGATCATTGATGAAAGGTCGCCCGGATGCAACCATGAATTTATCCCACAGGGGGCAAAATAGGTAATTTTTTTTCGAGCTTCGCTTGTCCCGGGCCGAAATGAGGATTCCTCACGCTTGTAGCGGCTTTGTCTTCAGCCATTATTGTCCGTATTCGGTTGGCGGAATGTAGCCCAGTTCAGCGATAAAGGCATCCATCGAATTCAGGGTGATTTCGAAGTGCTCCGGGCTGACATTGAAGTTGAAAAAGCTGTGGTTGCAGGCGTCGAAATCGATCAGGTCGCAGCGGTTGCGTTTGCGTTTCATCATTCGGACAAACTCCACAATCATATAGTGGGGCGCGACGGTGTCGACTTTGCCGTGAATCATCAGGGTGGGGGGAAGCTTGCGGCGAACGTTGTGGTAGGGGTTGAGTTTCGAACTGACCTTGGCGTTGGGGAACCGTTGGTGGTCGACATTTCGCCGGTTGGTATGGACAAAGGAACTGACTCCGATCACCGCTTGCGGCCTCGGGTCGTAGCCATCGACGACCTCCAGTTTTTTTCGCATGGCGAGTGAAAGGGCCATATGGGCTCCTCCTGCGGACCCGGCCGCAACGATGCGCTTGGGGTCAATTCCAAGTTCCTGATGGTTGTGGCGGAGCCAGAGCATCGCCATCTGGGCATCATCAAAGGCGTCGTCCGGGGTGGATTGGTGTACTGCGCTGACCCGGTATTCCACCACAATGGCGACCATGCCGCGGCTGGCGAAGTGCATGGCATGGGGGGAGAACTGGGTGACCATACTGACATCCCAGAGGCCTCCGTGAAAAAACAAGATGGCAGGTTTCAGTTCTCCGGATTGGTCATCCTGTTGACTGTTGGGTTTACTGTCCTCCGGGTAAAAGCAGTAGGCGTGAAGATCAATACCGTCTTCGGACTGATAGATGTGGGGGTAGGCTCCGTTGAGCAACTCGAGTTTGCGTTCGGCGCTCAGCGGGGTGGTAGGTTGGGGAAGGACGTTCATGCACAGATTGCCGGGTGGAGGACAAGCTTGTCTGAAAAAGTGTTTGCCCTCTGCTGGATTTATTGTCCAATGGAAATCATGAAAAGCATGCAATTATTTCTTTTGCTGTCGATGGTGCTGGTCTCATTTTCCGCCACACCGAGTGCTCGCGCCCAATCACCGACGGATCCCAAACTGACCAAAGCGCTTCAGGATGTCTATGCCTACTGGCGTGATGCGATGAAAAAAAAGAATCATGCAGCCTGGAAGCAGATCACCGCCAGTCATCGCCAGATGGCGATCAAAAACCGGATTATGTCGGAGCGGGGTCGCTTTCCCCAGGATGTGTTTCGGGTGCCGGGGACGCCTCCTGCCGCCGCCAGTTTAAAGTTATTGAGGTCCCGTTATAAGGGGATGACGGCGAAACAGGTGTATTTTGGTAAGGTAGATTTTGGGGTGGGTGGAGCTCCTTCTGACAATTTGTTAGTGCTTAGTTTTGTTTATGAATCCGGCGGATGGAAATACGACAGTGCGGAGTTTGTCAATTTAGGTGGACTCAAGGATGTGAGAACCCAGTTGATGTCTGGCAATTTGAAGTATGTCGACGGAGAAGCTTTTTTACCTGACGGTAAGGTGCCAGTGAAGCCGATGGAAGTGGGGATGGCGAAGTACATTGCAAAAGTGTACACCTACTGCCCCGGCAGGGAAGTCAGGGCGAGCGTGAATAAGATCAGCAAGCACCGATTTCAGAATGACACGCGCTCCGAGGTGGTGATTGGAGGGGTGCGTGATGGGATGAATGAGATCCAGTTCTGGATCAAGGATCTGCCGGGATACAAAGGGGACGACCCTTTGACGGTGCGGGTGTATATTTTTCCCCAAGTAGAAGGACACAAGCCGGTCAAGGTGTTCCAGTATCAGACGATCAAGGGGGAGAAGCCCAAGCTGACGGCCAAAGAGATGTTTAATATCGGCCCGGATGATGTGAAGCGGATCGGGCGTTAGGAGAAGGAGGTTCTTTGTCTAAAAGGAGAGGATCCCAACGTGTGGGCACTGCGTTCCCAAGCTTGCCGACAGATTGAAAATCTGTCCTACTTTGGGTGCGTGAAGGTAGGACAGGATTGCATCCTGTCGGCCTCCCAAGGAATGATCAGGCTGTGGGCACTGCGTTCCCAAGTTTGCCGACAGATTGAAAATCCGTCCTACTTTGGGTGTGTGAAGGTAGGACAGGATTGCATCCTGTCGGCCTCCCAAGGAATGATCAGGCTGTGGGCACTGCGTTCCCAAGTTTGCCGACAGATTGAAAAATCCGTCCTACTTTGGGTGTGTGAAGGTAGGACAGGATTGGATCCTGTCGGCCTCCCAAGGAATGATCAGGCTGTGGGCACTGCGTTCCCAAGTTTGCCGACAGATTGAAAAATCCGTCCTACTTTGGGTGTGTGAAGGTAGGACAGGATTGTATCCTGTCGGCCTCCCAAGGAATGATCAGGCTGTGGGCACTGCG
The DNA here is from genome assembly GCF_013391475.1 of Oceaniferula marina. Taxonomy (NCBI): domain Bacteria; kingdom Pseudomonadati; phylum Verrucomicrobiota; class Verrucomicrobiia; order Verrucomicrobiales; family Verrucomicrobiaceae; genus Oceaniferula; species Oceaniferula marina. The sequence continues at coordinate 119,492 of NZ_JACBAZ010000006.1, forward strand.
TTCCCAAGTTTGCCGACAGATTGAAAAATCTGTCCTACTCTGGGTGTGTGAAGGTAGGACAGGATTGGATCCTGTCGGCCTCCGAAGGAATGATCAGGCTGTGAGCACTGTGTTCCCAAGTTTGCCGACAGATTGAAAATCTGTCCTACCTTGCGTGACGGGTTAAAGCCCGCTGACGACTTCGTCGATGCTGGCTTTGGCGTCGCCAAAGAGCATGCGGGTGTTTTCTTTGAAGAATAGTGGGTTTTCAACTCCGGCGTAACCGGTGGCCATGCTGCGCTTAAGCACAATCACTTCTTTGGCATTCCAGACCTGAAGCACCGGCATGCCTGCGATCGGGCTGTCGGGCTCGTCTTCGGCTGATGGGTTGACGATATCGTTGGCCCCAATAACCATAACCACGTCGGTTTCGGGGAAGTCATCATTGATTTCTTCCATCTCAAGCACGATGTCGTAGGGAAGTTTGGCTTCTGCCAACAACACGTTCATGTGGCCGGGCATCCGTCCGGCAACCGGGTGGATGGCGAAGCGGACGTTGACACCTTGGTCGCGAAGCTTCTGGGTCATTGAAGCAACGGCTTGCTGGGCCTGGGCGACGGCCATGCCATAGCCGGGAACGATCACCAGCGATTTTGAGTTGTTGAGCAACTCGGAGGTGTCGGCCGCGGTGATGGCAACGGCTTCACCCTGTTCTTCGCCATCGGCGGATTTGGTGGCTTTTTTCGTGCCAAAGCCGCCGAGGATCACGCTGAGGAACTTGCGGTTCATGGCTCGGCACATGATGATCGAGAGGATGGCACCGCTGGACCCGACCAGGGCTCCGGTCACAATCAGGAGGTCGTTGGAGAGCATGAAGCCGGTGGCGGCTGCAGCCCAGCCCGAGTAGCTGTTAAGCATGGAGATCACCACGGGCATGTCGGCTCCGCCGATGGCGGCCACCATGTGAATGCCAAAGAGCAGCGCGAGCACCGTCATGATTGCCAGTGGCATCATGCCAGCATCAATGCTGCCGGCTTGGACAAACATCACTCCGAGTAAGATACAGGCGATCAGGATCAGGATGTTGAGCAGATGCCGGGCGGGGAGCAGGAGTGGTCGGCCACCGATCTTGCCGCTGAGCTTGCCAAAGGCAACGACCGATCCGGTAAACGTGACCGCGCCGATCAGGATGCCGAGGTAGATTTCGACGTCGTGGATGGCTTTTTCCGCACCACTTAACGGATGGGAGGTATCCAGGAAGGTTCCGAATCCGACGAGCACGGCGGCCAGTCCGACAAAGCTGTGCAGCATGGCAACGAGTTCGGGCATGGCGGTCATTTTGACCCGGGCCGCGAGCAGGGCTCCGATCACCGCACCGATGACAATGACGATGGCGATAATGTGGAAGTTGCCGACCGAGGCGTTGAACAGGGTGGCTCCAACGGCGAGGATCATGCCGATGATGCCGTAGAAGTTTCCTCGCCGGGCTTTTTCCTGATCACTCAAGCCACCAAGGCTGAGGATGAACAGGATGCTGGCAACGATGTAACATGAGGTAGTGATTCCTTCAGACATAGTAGTATAGAGTAAAAAGTAGAGAGTGGGAAGGTTGAGGGGGGCTTAGTCTTTGCGGAACATGTCGAGCATCCGGTGGGTGACCAGGAATCCTCCGAAGATGTTGATGGAGGTGATGAGAATGGCGATGGAGGCGAGCACCACGATGATGCCATTGCTGTTTCCGACCTGAAGCAGGGCCCCCAGCACAATGATGCTACTGATGGCGTTGGTAACACTCATCAGCGGGGTGTGCAGGGCGGCTGTCACATTCCAGATCACTTGCCAACCAACAAAGCAGGCGAGCACAAAGACGGTGAAGTGACCCATGAAGTCGGATGGAGCGACGCTGCCGACTCCGAGGATCAGGGCCGCGACGATACCGAGTCCGAGCAGGGTTCCGAGGCCCTTTTTCGGCTCGGGTTCAGGTGTGGGCACTGGAGCTGGTTCTTCTTTTTTCGCTGCCGGTGGAGCGGCACTGATTTTTGGGGCTGGCGGTGGCCAGGTGATTTGTCCTTCTTTGATGACGGTGGTGCCGCGGATGACCTCGTCTTCGAAGTTCAGGTCGATGTTGCCATCTTTCTCCGGGGTCAGTTCATCAAAGAGGTGGCCGATGTTGTTGGCGTAGAGTTGGCTCGACTGGCCGGACATGCGGCTGGGTAAGTCGGTGTAGCCGATCAGGCTGATGCCGTGTTTGACTGCGATTTCACCCGGCTCGGTGAGTTCGCAGTTTCCTCCTTGCTCGGCGGCAAGGTCGACAATGACGCTGCCGGACTTCATGGATTTCACCATTTCGGCGGTGATCAGCTTGGGGGCTGGCTTGCCGGGGATCAGAGCGGTGGTGATGATGATGTCCACTTCTTTGGCTTGCTCGGCAAAGAGCGCCATTTCGGCTTCGATGAACTCCTTGCTCATCACCTTGGCGTAGCCGCCTTCTCCGCTGCCGTCCTCTTCAAAGTCAAGGTAGAGGAATTCCCCGCCCATGCTGACCACTTGGTCGGCAACTTCCGGGCGGGTATCAAAGGCACGAACGATGGCTCCCAGGCTGGAAGCCGCTCCGATGGCGGACAGTCCTGCCACACCGGCCCCGATGACCATGACTTTGGCGGGTGGCACTTTACCTGCGGCTGTGATTTGGCCGGTAAAGAAGTGACCGAAGTTGTTACCCGCCTCGATCACTGCACGGTAACCGGCGATGTTAGCCATGGATGAGAGAGCGTCGAGCTTTTGTGCCCGGGAGATGCGGGGGACACAATCCATGGAGAGCACATTGGCGCCTTGTTCGGCGAGTTGTTTGAGTTGTTCCTGGTTTTGGGCGGGCCAAAAGAAGCTGATCAGGGTTTTCCCCTTGGTGAGCAAGGCAGCCTCCATGGATTCGGGTGGGCGAACCTTGATGATAATGTCAGATTGTTGCCAGACTTGGGCGGTGTCGGCCAGGGTTTCAGCTCCGGCGGCTTTCCAGTCGGCGTCGCTGATATGGGCGGACTCGCCGGCTCCAGACTCGACCACGACCTCGTATCCGAGTTTGATGAGCTTTTCGACCAGCACGGGGGATCCGGCGACTCGCTTTTCACCGGGGAAGATTTCCTTTGGGATGCCAATTTTCATAATTTGTTCCAGATCACTAGCCAAAAGCGTAATTGCGGGCAAGACCAAACAGAATATGTGTTTAGATAAGCAAGACACGGGCATTCGGGGCGAGGAATACCGAGGGGGAGCTGTTGGATCGGCAGGATCTGTGTCAGTAGTCGATCGAGCTGAGCAATTTTGCTTGTGCCCGTGGGTGTGGCTGTCAGTCTTGGGAAAGCTTTAGTCAGCACTTTTTCATAGGTTTTATTATGCTCTATCAACGATTTTTTGCGTTCCTTGGTCTCCTCGTTTCTCTTCCCATGATGGTTGGTTCGGCTTCCGCCGGGCAGGAAGATGCGATTTCATCTCAGCTGAATGGTGCCATGAGGCCGGTGGCTGATTTTCTGGAGACGATTATTTTCTTTTCCGTTAAGGTGTTAGGTCAATCGTTGCCGATTGTACTCGTGGTCTTGGGCGGCACGGCTATTTTTCTGACGCTGCGATTCAAGTTTCTCAACATTCGTGCGATTGGTCTGGCTTATCGGACGGTGAAGGGGAAGTACACGGACGAGGATGCACCGGGGCAAATCACTCATTTTCAGGCGCTGACTGCGGCTTTGTCGGCGACGGTGGGCTTGGGAAATATTGCGGGAGTGGCGATGGCGGTGAGCGTCGGAGGTCCCGGAGCGACATTCTGGATGATTTTGATGGGGCTGTGCGGCATGACGACCAAGTTCTGTGAGTGTACACTCGGGGTTAAATATCGGAAAATTGATGACCATGGTCGGGTTCACGGTGGTGGGATGTATTACCTGAGCCAGGGCTTGAAGGAAAAAGGCTTGGGCGGATTGGGTAAGGTCTTGGCAGTGTTTTTTGCGGTGATGTGTATCGGCAGTGCGATTGGCGCAGGGAACATGTTTCAGGTGAATCAGGCAGCCTCTCAGATGAGCGATGCTTTTGGTATTTTTCAGGGGAGCAAGTTGGGATTCGGCTTGATTGTTGCGGTGATTGTGGGGCTTGTGATCATCGGTGGGATTGTGGTGATCGCCCGGGTGACCTCCTTTTTGATTCCTCTGATGTGTGGCATGTATGTGTTGGTGGCTTTTGCGATTATTGCGACGCACCTTGACGATGTTGGCGATGCTTTTTCCCAGATCATTACCGGGGCCTTTAGTCCGATGGCTGTTGGCGGAGGCTTTATCGGTGTGCTCATTCAAGGAATTCAGCGTGCGGCTTTTTCGAATGAGGCGGGGATTGGATCGTCTCCGATTGCCCACTCGGCGGTGAAAACGAGGAAGCCAGCCAGTGAAGGATTGGTGGCCTTGCTCGAGCCATTCACCGACACGGTGGTGGTTTGCACGATGACAGCCTTGGTGATTATTATGACCGGGATGTGGAAGGTGGATGCGATTGTCAAAAAAGACGCCACGCCCTTGTTTGTCGAGCCCGGGGTTGAGCAAGTAGTGAAACAAGTATCCGAGGGCGATGAGTTACGACTGCTTGGCTTGTCAGAGGATGAAAAATTTGGAGAAGTCTGGGAAGAGGGGCGTGAAAAGTCGATGTGGGTGACCATGACGGATGTGGATAAGGTCGAGGGGATTGGAAAAACGTCGCGCGCATTTGGAGAGAAGTATGCCTGGTTCCCGAAGCTTCTGGCGGTTGCCGTTTTATTGTTTGCCTTTTCGACGATGATTTCCTGGTCTTATTATGGAGAGCAGGCGGTGATTTACCTCTGTGGGGGACCTCATGAGATGGCGATTCTTATCTATAAGCTGCTTTTTTGTGGATTTGTGGTGGTGGGGGCGGTCACCTCGCTGTCGAACGTCATCCGGGTATCGGATGCGATGCTTTTTGCGATGGTGATTCCGAACATGATTGGCCTTTATGTGCTTTTACCGGTGGTCAGGAATGAGTTGGCGGACTTCCGCAAACATGTGGCGGAGATCGAAGGCAAAGAATAGGAGGCCGGCGAGGGGGCTGTCAGGGCTCCTGCATTAGGTAGATTATCTGGGTGATGCCTGCGGCGCTGACAGGATTGTCAGGATTTTTTTTAATCTTTTACAGGATTTTTAATTTTCAAAGATCAAGGTTTGCCCAAAACCTATAGCTCACTTCTAAAAAAAACCTGTAGACCCTCTACAATCATGTGAGTCCTGTCAGCGCCGCAGGCTGTTAGCTCCTAGTGTATTCGCCCTGAGGGGGCGGTCTTTCTTTTTTCCACTCAATCGACTGAAAAACGCTGGACAATGGTGACCGGTTTTGGCGATCTTCTGCGCTCGCTGAGAGCGACTGCACACCATGACCCATACGTTGAATTTTAAACGCGCGAAGTTGACCACCCTGACCTTGGCTCAGGTGGGGAACTCCCTCCGATCCGAACCCTTACGCACCTCCAATGAACTGTGCCGTTTCTCAAATGACGATACCGGGGTGCTGACCTTGTCTTTTTTGAAACCCTTCCGGAATTTGGAGCGTCGGGCCTTAAGTCATGATTCCTCCTTGGACTTGAACGAGGTGTATCGCTACGCAACAGAGATTTTCAAAGATCCGGAGGAGTTGTTGAACCACGGGCGGAAGATTGCGAGGCACTTATATAAAACCTCGAAACACCCGAACATCAAGGCTGGAGACCTGTGTATTGCATTGATCGATGATGTATTGGTCAATGGTGAGCCATTACGGGCACTGAGTATTATCAAGTCGGAAAGCCGGGTTCCTTTTCTCGAGGTGTCCGACAGTGAAGGGAATCTGCAGCTCATCACCCATCGGGGGATTTCTCCTGAAAAAATTGACAAAGGTTGCCTGATCGTTAACTGCGATGCCGAAGGGGGGTTTTTAGTCTATACCTTCGACAAGGCGAGTTCGGATGCTCATTTTTGGATGCGGGACTTTCTTGGTGTAAAGTATCGTAAGGACAACGATTATGTGACGAAGCGATATGCGGATATGGCGGTGGATTTCGCCAAGGAAGGTTTACCTGAGGATATGGAGGCCGAAAAAAAGTGCCGGGTAGCCAACCGCGCAATGAATTATTTTGAGGAACGCGATGAATTTGACCTCAAGGGATTCCGTGAAGAGGCTTTGCAGGAGCCGGAGATCATTGAGCAGTTTGATGAGTTTCGCGGCAAGCAGGATGAGGATGATGGTGAGCCATTGCCCGAATCCTTTGAAATCGATAAAAAAATTGCGAAGAAATCGAGTAACCGCTACCGCAGCACGATCAAATTGGATTCCGGAGTGAATATTAGCTTTGCCCCTGCCTTCAAGGAAGCCGACGAGGATGTGATCGAGCGTGGAGAGGACAGCCAAAGGCAGAAAAAGTGGATTAAAATCTACTACGAAGAGGAGATTTGAGGATCTTTTCACTCAAGGTGCCTGGTCGGCCAGGCAGATTTTCTACAAAAAGGGAGGGCTCTGAACGGTAGCCGTTGCTCGGACTTCGGATCCGGGTGTGGGCGCATGGGCCGATCCCATTCTGAACACTTGAAACTCCAAAATTCAGCGAGGGCGGGTTCTGCTCTCATACAATCGTTTGTAGTAGAAAGTTAATAAATATGGGCGATTGGGGAGATCTGAGGCTCTTGTGGAGAGGCATTTCACATCCACGAAGCATCGCCAGAGGAAAAAAGGTAATTTTTTTTCTGTTCATTAATGCCTCGGATTCCATTGAAGTCATTTATTTTGAGCGGATTAGGTCTTGGATAGATTGAGGGGGGATGAAAAAAATCTCTGGAAAATCTCGGAAAAGGTCCCAAACTGTCGGCGCGATGCCTCAACCTGCAAGCAAACACCCTACCGATCATCCTACCGATCACACTCAAACACCGATTATCCCGTCCAAGGATACCTTTTTCGTTAATGGAGGAATTCCGCTGTGCCTCAGGGCCTCAGCCAGCACTTCACGAAGAAAGTTTTTGGCGATGGCGGGGCTGACGGCTGTAGGGGCGATGGCAGGTTCGACGGGTGTTCGAGCGGCCTTGTTCAGCACGATGAGTGACAAACCGGTTCCAGGCATTCCTCATGCCTGGGTGCAGGCAAAAGGAACGGACGTGCTGAGATATGCCAATTACATTCAGAGTTTGAATTTGAGGAATGTGACTCCGCGGATGGTGCTCGCTCCCCATTTTAAAACCAGGGGGAGGACCAGCAATACTCTTCCTCCGAAGAGCCAATGGAAAAGCATCGCGAACACCCTGAAAGTGGTGGATAAGATGGTGGTAAAAATGGGATCGCCATTGCGTGAAATTACTTCGGCATACCGCAGCCCACGCTACAACCGCGCGGTGGGAGGTAAGAGCCGTTCGTATCACATGCAGAATCTGGCGTTGGATCTGAAATTCAAGGGCGTTTCTGCGTATCATGCCCAGTATGTTGCGAAGCAACTGCGAAAGCAGGGCGTGTTCAAAGGGGGAGTCGGGCGTTACCCGAGCTTTACCCACATCGATACCCGTGGGACCAACGTTAGCTGGTAATTGACGCGGGATTGATCAGGAGCACGATTTCTCCTTTTGGTGCACGTTGTTTAAACTGTGCCCAAAGATCGTTGGCCGAGCCGCGGTGGTAGGTTTCGAATTTTTTGCTGAGCTCACGAGCTACACAGACTTCCAGCTGTGGGTGGATGTCGCTGAGGATTTCCAAGGTGGAGATCAGTCGGTGGGGGGATTCGAAGAAGAGGGCGGTCTTGCCTGATTCGATAGCTGCTTCCAGTGCCTTTCGACGTTTTCCCTTTTTGACAGGAAGAAATCCATCGAAGCTGAAGGCGTGGCAGGGAAAGCCGGAACCCGCGAGGGCGGTAATAACGGCGGATGGCCCTGGCAGCACGGTGTATTCGAGCTGATGTTCTATGCAGGCCTGAACCAGTCGGTATCCGGGGTCGGAGATGAGAGGGGTTCCCGCGTCCGAGATGACGGCGATATTCAGCCCTTGTTGGGCTTTTTCAACGATCTCGGGGATGCGCTGCTGTTCGTTGTGGTCGTGCAGGGAAATCAGAGGGACGTCGATTTCGTAGTGCTTGAGCAGTGGGCGTGAGTGTCGAGTGTCCTCGCAGGCGATGAGGTCGGCATCTTGCAGCGTGCTCAGGGCCCGCTGGGTGATGTCGGCCCGGTTGCCAATCGGAGTGGGGACAAAGGTGATCATTTTCGTGAAATACGTTCCCATTGCCCGAGTGCCAGGGCGTGGGAGGTGGCTAAAACCCGTTGGCGATGCGCGAGGTCATGGATTCGCAAGCTCTGCGCAAGGCGTCGGGCAGGGCGTTGACCTTGGCAATTTCCAGGTTGTCTCCGGCGAAGAAGCGGGTTTTGCCCCGGGAGCTTCCTTTTTCCAGGATGCGGGCCGGGTTGCTGGCATCGCGCAGGATCCAGTTGATGGTGACCTCCATGCTGAGCTCTTCGGATTTCAAGGTATCGGTCCGTGAGGAACTGACCTGGCCGTAATCGATGGAGACCACGGAGCCTTCGAGCACTGCTTGGGCATCGTTGATATTGGTGATTCGGTATGATCCGTCACGGGTCAGGGCATCGACCGCGCTATTGGTCGCGTAGGCATCAGCTCGGGTCAGTTGGGTTTCATTGACAAACAGAGGAACCTGGATGTTTTCGACGTGAGCCAGATGGCTGGGTTTGCTGCCACCCAAATGATAGCCGGTGCAGGATGCCAGAGCCAATGGCAGGAGAAGGAGGAGCAAGCGATGGAGCATATTGAATACGAGCGGTTATGGTTGGGCTTCGAGTTCGGCAATACGCTGGCTCGCCTGGTCACGCAAGGGGCCGCTCTTGGACTTACGCAGGACTTCCTTGTAGTAGAAGATGGCGGATGTTTTTTCTCCCTTTTTGCGGTAGAATTCGGCAATGTTATAGCTGCGCTGAATTTCTTGTCCTCCGAGGCCCTTGATGCGCTTGCGGGCATCGGCGGCACGTTTGTGATTCGGGTAGCGTTGGATTAGCTCGTTGTAGATGCTGGTGGCATTGTCGAAGTTGGCCTTGTTTTTGTTTCCTTTTTTGGTTTTGAGAATCAGGGTTTCACCGATTTGGTAGAGCGCTTCGGGTGCTTGGGAGCTTTCCGGGTAGTCGGCGCTGATTCGGCGGAAGGCCGCAATCGCTTTTTCAGCATTGCCGGATTGTTGCCAGACCTGGCCAATCGCAAACTGGGCTTTTGGGGCACTGGATGCTTGAGGGGCGTTGTCCCGGACTTGTCCGAGCATGGTCTCTACCCGGCTGGGGGCAATCTTGGTTTTCATGCCTAGAAAACTATTTTTGATCACTCCGTTGGCTGCGGCATGGGCCACGTGTTCCTGTCTGCGCAGTGCGGAGGCGTAGCGGCTGCTTGCCTGATAGTTGACGATCAGCTCTTGGTAGGCATCGAACGCTTTGATGAGCTCCCCCTGTTGGTCGAGCATGTTGGCTCGCGCATAGAGGGCTTCCGGCGCGGCTGTCGAGTTCGGGTAGCTTTTGGAAACCTCCTTGTAGGTGGATAGTGCTTTGCTATTTTTTCCGCTGCTCTGGTAGGCTCTGCCTTCATTCAGCAGGGCTGTGGCATTGGCTACTTCGCCTGTGGCGGTCTGACCGCGAAGTGGTATTTTGTCGGAGTTTCCGCAAGACACCAGTAGGGGCATGGCGAGGCTGAGAGAGGCCAAGGGAAGAAGGACTTTTTTGCGCATGGAGTGACGCTAGGGAATCTCCAGACACTTGCCAAGAAGAAGTGACCGGAAAATCGATTTTAGCAAACGGTCGTTTAACGGCTTTCATTTTTTTTAAATTGTTGGTCGGCTAACGGGTTCAGATTCTGTGGAAAAAGTCATTTATTAGAGAATTTATTCATTATTAATTGGAATAAGTGAAATAATCTGGCTCCAAACCCCATGCTGGGGTAAAAGTGGACGTTATGAACATCATTAAACCCATCCTTACTTGGGCAGGGGCGGCCATCGTTATTACATCGTTGTCATCCTGCTCTTCCTCATCAAATTTAACGCAGCAGACAGCGGCGCCTCCCAATGCGCAAGAGCGCAAAATAGCGGAGCGGGTGTTCTCACTGGTGAATGCGGAACGGGCCAAGGCGGGTAAAAAAGCATTTCGTGGAAATAGAAACCTGAACAAGATGGCGCAGCAGCACAGTTCGTTTCAGGCATCGAGTCATTTGACCAAAGGAAAACCGAGTAACTTTGGATCCCATAACCGGGCCCAGTATGCCTACTTGAAGTATGGTATTGAGAATCTGGGAGAGATCGAATCTGCAGTCCCAGCCTCAAACTCCGATCCTGCACGGACGGCCGTGAATGCCTGGATGAAAAGCGCCGAACACAACCGCCACCTCAAGCAGAGCTGGGATCTGACAGGTGTTGGTGTGCATAAGGCGAACAATAAGTATTACATCACCATGATGGTTGGTGTCCGTCCATCCGGCGTGCCCCGTTCGGTTCGCCCCGGGTCGATTTACCATTAAAGGCTGAGCACTTTTTCAGCTGATGATTTGAATCAGGCTGGCCATGAGCGGCGCGACGAGGCAGCTTGTGAGTCATGCCTGATTTTTCTTTTGAATTGGCCCGGATGGCGGATGGCTATCGTAGGATTGCCGGGATTGACGAAGCTGGCCGGGGGCCATTGGCCGGGCCGGTTTCAGCGGCGGCCGTGGTGCTGCCGGATGGTTTTTCCCATGACTTGCTGGATGACTCGAAAAAGCTGACGGAAAAGCGCAGGGAGCTTCTCTATGAGGAGCTGTTACAAAACGATGAGGTTCTCTGGTCGCATTCTTTTGCTGAGGTTGGAGAGATCGAGGAAAAGAACATTCTGAGGGCAACTCATGCGGCGATGGCGCGGGCCGCCGAGGGGCTGTCCGCCATCCCGGACTATTGTTTGATTGATGGATTGGCTGTCCCGGGGTTTCCCATTCCATCAGAAGGTATCGTGAAAGGGGACGGAAAGAGTATGTCGATTGCTGCGGCCAGTATTATTGCCAAAGTTGCCCGGGATCGCCAAATGAGAGACTATGCCAAGCAGTATCCTGGTTATGGTTTCGAAAAACACAAAGGCTACGGAACCAAGCAGCATATGCAGGCGTTAAAAGAGCTTGGCCCGTGTCCGATTCATCGTAGGACTTTTGCTCCCATTGCCCAATTACTGGCACAAATGGATTTGCCGATGTGACAGGGGGGGGCGGTTGTTTGTTTTATGGTCGGAGTTTGATCCGGTAAAAGCGTTGGCCATTGTCTGGGTTGGAGATCTCTTTGATGAGTCTCTCTCCTGTGCCGAGACAGCTGTGGATGGTGGTCCAGGTGTGCATGTCTTCCGAGCACTCAAGGTAGTAGGGCATCCGGTTGATGGAGTTCCAGCTGACGGTCTCGTTGATGTGGTCGTAGCTCATTTTCGGCGGGTAGGAATCCGGATCATTTGGGTCGCTGCCGTAGATATATTCGATTCGATTGCTCATGCCGTCACCGTCCGGATCGGAGTCCGGGTGGTTAGGATCTCCCACGCTACCGACGCCGGTGCCGGGGAAGTGGGTGTTCATCCAGTTGTCAGGGAGTCCGTCTGATGGCGTGCTGTCAAAGTTGAATCCGACGATACGCAGTGAGTGATAGGCAGAGAGGTTGGTGCCGTCGCTGATACGGTATTGGATTCGGTCATTGTAGACTCCCGCTTCGATTTGTTCTTCGGTCAGGCTTCCGGAGTATGCCGCATTGGGGGTGTAGACAATCGTTGAACTCCCACTGGTGGAGAAAGAACCATTGATGTTGCTGGCTGTGGAGGTCAGGATATGAACGCTGAGGTTGTCTGGTGTTTCCCGGTCGTTGCCGCTGACCGTGACGCGGTCTACCCCGATACCGGTTGGCTGGGGGGAACCTGTAACGGCATATAAGATACGATCCATTCCAGATGGGGGCATATTGTCTGCCGGGTAACCTGCATTGATTTTTTCCACATCGTATGTGCCGAGGCTAGCCCCTCGCTCATCTGCATGCACACGGTAATACATCATGGCCTCGTTTAATGTGCTGTTTGCTTCTGATGGGTCTTCACTGGAGTGAGATAGTCCTAAAACGTGGCCTAGCTCGTGGGTCAGTACTTCGACAAAGGTCTTGTAGTTCTCCATGGAGGAGGAGCGGTGGTTGAGCATGAGGTAGCCCCGCGTGCGTTTGTGAAATTCCTGGTCGATGACTTTACCTCCGGTTCCACCACCGGGATAGGAGGTTGACCCCGTGTAGGCTCCTCCTCCCTTGCCCAGAGTGCTGGTACTGCTGATGGTGTTGTATTTGTCGTGCAGTTGGATGCGGATTTTGTAATCGCTTGAGCTGACGCCTGATGCCGCTTGGCCGAAGCTGGATAAACCTTCGAATTTGAAGGTCAGCCCCGAGGCGTCACTCCATGCGGTGAGGGCATCTTCAACGGCTTGAATGGCCTGGCTTTCAGTGATGTCGCCTGGGAGTAACTCGGTATCGATATCGACAAGGTAGGGGATGGGAGTATTGCTATCACATACGGCGAAGCGGGAGGGGATGCCATTGGCATCTTCCATATATCCAAATGTTGGGACACTCGGAACTGGTTCAGGTTCAGGGTCAGGGTCTGGTTTCGGTGGTTTGGCGTCAGCTCCGTCTTCACCGGTGATGAGGGTGTCGACATCATTCCCCAGATCGTAACGTTTGGTTTCTTTTCCGGCTTTGCGGCGTTTTTCGCGGTAGGCGTTGCGGCGTTTTTCCGAGGCTTTCCCTGCGCGTTCGACTCGTGCGTTCAGGCATTTCCAGTGGGATTCATGAGCCACAAGGCGGAAGATGTAATCGCTACCGGATGTGAGCCGGATATGGCCGGAGTCAAATTGGCCTTCGTTGCCAATACGGCCGCCGGGCATACGGATCGTCAAGGGTTCGTTTTGTTGTTCCCCTTTGAATGTTTCAATCGGCTGAAGCGTGACATCGGTGACGATGATCCCGTTGTCCAGTTTCAGGCATTGGCGTCCGGTGACGCGGGCTTCGAGTATTAAGACCGACTGGTTATCCTCAGTTTGCTCGGTTACATGATCACAACATCCAGCATGGACATTCCGGGGGGAAAGGCATGTAAGGGTTGTAAGGGCCAGAACGGCTGTCCAGTGAAGGTGCAGTCGTTTCATTAGCGGCGATTATGCCCCGATCCATTTTCGGGGCAATGCCAAAATTAAACTAACACCGAGGCAATGCCGGTTTGTAGCCCTCTGATTTCGGCAAGCCCGCGCATCCTTCCCAGACAATCGTAGCCGGGGTTGGCATTGGTGGGTTTTTGTAGGTCATCGAGCATACGGTGTCCATGGTCGGGTCGGAAGCTGAGCTGTTGGTCGTTTGGCTTGTCTGCGTTTACGTGCAGCAGTGCCTGAACCAGCTCCGGGATGTTGGCCCGTCCTTCCAGATGATTGGCTTCGTAGAAGCTGCCGTCCGGGTTGTGTTCGACGCTGCGCAGGTGTACGGCGTGGATGTGCCGGCCGAGGCGCTTGATGATGCCGGTCAAGTCGTTGTCCAATCGGCCGCCGAGCGAGCCGGAGCAAAAACAGAGTCCGTTGACGGGGCTGGGGACGAGTTCGGTGATGGTTTTGAGATCTTCTTCGGTCGAGACGATTCGGGGGAGTCCGAGGACGGGGAAGGGTGGGTCGTCCGGGTGCACCGCGAGGCGAACTCCGCAGCGTTCAGCGGTAGGGACAACGGCTTCGAGGAAGTGCTGGTAGTTGGCACGCAGTTGGTCGGCATCGATGTCCTGATAGTTGGCGAGCATTTCCCGAAGTTCGTCCAGGCTGAGTCCGAGTTTGCATCCGGGAAAGACGTCCACGATGCTGCGTTCGAAGTGATGTCGCTCATCCGGGGTGAGATTGTCGTAAAAGGATTTTGCCCGGGCACGTTGGTCGTCGGTGAAATCGTTTTCAGCACCCTCGCGTTGCAGGATGTGGATGTCGAATGCTGCAAAGTGAACCGGATCGTAAAGCAGGGCTTCACTGCCATCGGGGAGTTGGTAGGCTAGGTCGGTTCTGATCCAGTCGAGCACTGGCATGAAGTTGTAGACAACGACGTTCACCCCTTCAGCGGCAAGGTTTTCGATGGTTTGGCGATAGTTTTCGAGGTGTTCTTCGCAGAGGGGTCCCCGGGTTTTGATGGCTTCGGATACGGGGACGGATTCGACGGCCAACCATTCCAGTTGATGGGCTGCGAGCTGGTCCAGTCGTTCACGGATGGCTTCGCGGGGCCAGGCATCGCCGTAGGGGATGTGGTGCAGGGAGGTGTAAACCCCCTGGGCTCCGCACTGGACGATGTCGTTTAAAGAAACCGAGTCGTCCGGGCCATACCAGCGGAATCCTTCGGTGAGCAGAGGTTGGGATGTATTCATAATGCTTGGCTCAGGTGGTCGTGGTTATGGGCTTAGACCCCACTGTAGCAGGAGAAGCCGCCGTCGACTTTGATGACGGTTCCGGTGACAAAGGAGGAGGCGTCACTCATCAGGTAGTGGAAGGCTCCGAAGACTTCATCGGCCTCGCCGAAACGCAACATCGGAGTGTTGTTGATGACTTTTTGCCCACGTTCGGTGAAGCTTCCATCCTCGTTGGTCAAGAGTGCCCGGTTTTGGTGGGTGACGAAGAACCCTGGGGCAACGGCATTGACTCGGACACCGGAACCGTAGCGTTGGGCCATTTCGGTTGCCATCCAGCGGGTGAAGTTGTCGACGCCGGCTTTGGCGTTGGAATAGCCGAGCACCCGGGTGATGGATTGTTCGGAGGACATCGAGGAGAAATTGAGAATCGATCCTTGCCCTTTTTCCGCGATGGTTTTGCCAAAAATGAGGGAGGGGATCACCGTGCCCTTGAGGTTGAGATCCATGACCTTGGCGTAGTCGTCGAGCTTGAGGGCATCAAACAGATCCTGGTCGGGACCGGCAATGGCTCCAGCCATGTTGCCTCCGGCTCCATTGATCAGGACGTCGATGGTGCCGAAAGTTGCGATCACGTGATCGTGGGCAGCTTGGACTTGTTCGCTGTTGGTGACATCACAAGCGAAGCCTGTGACGTGTTCAGAGATGGTTTTTGCTTCCTTGACCGCTTCTTCAACTTCTTCGGGGAAGAGGCTGAGGATGGCCACTTTGGCTCCCTGTTCGAGGAGGTAGCGAGCCAGTCCCCCGGCAAGAATACCGGTGGCTCCGGTGACGGCGATGACTTTGTTTTCGATATTGAAGAGTTGGTTCATAGTTTGATGATGAGCTGTCTGCCTGCTTTCATGCTGGATGAATGTTGATGCGTCCAGAGTCATTTTTCCGATTCCTGTATTTTGGGGTGGCATATTCATATTTGGACGAGAGCTTGGGGTGTTCGCGCTCTAGGTAATGCTCGGAAGGTCGGGGATTTCGCGGATTGACAGGTGGGGGTGAAATCGGTATTTACGTGATCGCTTATGCACACCACCACCCTTACGCAAGGTGTTGAGCGTCATCAACCTAGCGTTCACCATACGATCCGACCAACGTTTACGATTGCCTGCTGGCTGCTGGCATTGTTTGGCTTTATCCAGCTGTTGTCAGTGGGGACTGCCCTTGCTGTCCGGAACGGGGCGGCTCCCTCCCAGCAAGTTCAAGCTATAGCGCAGGTAGCCAAGGCTTCGGAGCCTGCCACAGCCGAAATTCATCCGCGCAGTGTTGAACAAATCCTGCAGGATCTTGGTTCTTCTTCCAGCTATGCGGCTGCTGCGGGTATGGCGGATCATGCTCCGGTCCGGGTTCAACCAAAAGCGGAGGTGATGGTGGCTGCGGTTCCGGCACTCGTCACGCGGCCAAGACATTTTGCGGTGGCCATTGCCAACCCACGGGTCGAGCGCTTGGTTCAAGAGGCCCGGAATCTGCATCTTGAGGGGGATATGATGCGGGCGATGCTGAAGCTTGACGAAGCCGAACGAATGGACGCTGAAGAATGCGCCGTGCTCTATGAAAAAGGGTTGTTGTTTGAGGACATGAGTCTCTACACCAAGGCTGCGGATCAGTATCAGCAAATCCAGCAAATGGGGCTGGTGAAAGCGGGACCTTATTTTAACTTGGCAGCTCGTAAGTTGACCGAAGGGATGGATACCGCCGTGGCTCGCCGTCATACGATCGCAATTGGCCCAATGAAGGTGAACAAGGGGAGTGGATTCAACGCCGGGCAGCAGGCGGATGTTGCAGTAACGCTACTTGGTCGGCCTGACTTGGAAATTCAATCCGATGATGTTGAGGTCCAGGTTCATTTTTATGATCGAGTGAATGGGGGCGAGATTAAGAAGGCTGCATCCAATGCTCAGATTACCCCCACATGGGCTGACACCTCGGTTGATTGGCAGGATATTGGAAATGAAGAGACCTTGCGGGTGTCTTATCGGATTCCCGAGTTGGATCTTGCTGAGCAGCATTTGTTGGGACGCCGTGAGTTTTATGGCTTTATCGTGGAGCTGCTCTACAAGGGTGAGGTGGTTGACCAGCAGGCATATCCTCGCAATTTACACAGTATTCATGCTGCGACCAATATGGTCCCTGCCTATCAAGATCAGGGGATGCCTTGGTTGCCGGAGGAAGGTGGGAGTTTATTGCCGTCCAAGGAGGGGATGTATGGGGCTCCTGACGCCTTGCCTTCTCATTAGAAAATAACTTCAGGTGCCGCTCTGATTGATTTCATGCTGTATCTGCTGGGTGGAATCCGTTGGTAGTTTGTCCTGCTTTGCGACCTTGGCGTTCCATTCGATTGGATGCTCGACCTTGCCCTGTGCTGGATTTTGGAAAAAAATGAGTAATCGGGTTGTCAGGCGGTTCAAAATCGTTACATATGCATCTGTCTTATTGTCTTATTCTTTTATCCTATGGTGACCGATCCAGCTAATGCCTTTGCGCCCGGAAAACAATTAGAAGATTACTTGCTGAGTGAGTTGCTGTTTCAAGGTTCACACACCTTGACTTGGACTGCGACGCAGGTTTCCGTGCAGCGGGAGGTGATTATTTCCAGCCTGTTGGAATCTCTGGAGCATGATGAGGAAACGGTGGCTGCCTTTTTTGCCGATGTTCGAGCGAAGGCTTCAGTTGAGCATCCATTGATTGGCTCGGTGCTCGAGGCTGTAAGATCGGACGGTCATTGTTTTTATGCGCGCGAGAAATTGTTGGGAGCTTCGTTGGAGCAGCATCACCAGGATGGATTAGGGGTTTCTCCTCTGCACATGGCGCGCATCATCCGTGGTCTTGCTGATGCCTATCGGCATCTTGAGGTCAATGGCGTGGCGACTCTACCGTTAACTCCGAATGATTTGTTTTTAGACGAGCGCTTCCATTGCCGCATGGTCAACATGGTGGTTGACGGGGTTGTGGATCCACAGGTGTTTACCCGGGACAAGCAACTGCTCGGGATGCTGTTTCATGATTTGCTCGAGCCGAATCAACCGGGCTCAACCCGGATGGGGTCGCTGTTGGATTTTATGGCGGATCTGGAACGTGAGCACCCTCTGAGCTGGGAGCAAATCTATGATCTGGCAGATGAAGTCGAGCGCCAGTTGGCGGAGCCTAAAAACTTGGAAACCCTGCAGAGCCGGACGATACCGATGAAACCCTTGGTCTCAATGGCCGCGATGGTGAAGATCGGGATTGCGGTGACCGCTTTGTCGATTGTGGTTGGGCTGGGGTACTATATCAGCACGCGGCCCGAGCGTCCGACCGAGAGGGAATTGAAGGATTTGGTTCGTATTCCGGCAGGCACGTATCCAGGGCCCGATGGGATGCCTGTGAAGTCGAGAGCGTTTTGGATGGATGCCCATGAGGTGACGATCGGTGAGTATGCCAAATTTCTTAAGGCCTTGGAGGTGTTGAGTGATGATCAAAAGCATGTCTATCGGCATGAGGATCAACCCGCTGAAAAAGAATCCCACATGCCAGATGATTGGGAGCTTCTTTATGCCACGGCAAAAGCCGGGGGGACGTGGAATGCTCTGAAAGTGGATTTAAACTACCCGGTGGTAGGCGTCGATTGGTGGGATGCATACGCTTATTCCGAGTGGCGGGGGCGGCGGTTGCCAACCCGCGAAGAATGGTATGTGTCAGGGTCTGCCGGTGGCGATATGGGGAAACTTCAAGGAACCGGATGGCTGCCGGTGGATGAAACCGAATGCAACGAACTCGGGATCTGCGGGCTAGCCGGCAATGTCAGTGAGTGGACTCGTAAGCGAAGCTTGAACCCTGCGGACCCGTCCCAGCCAGCCCGGTATGTGATTTGTGGCGCATCTTACCTGAAACCCAAGTTTGGGGCTCGGGCCCGCGAGTGGGTGGATGACCGGAGCTTGCGCCGTTCCGACCTTGGGTTCAGGACTTTGAGCCAATCTGCACAGGATGATTGACGGCTTCCCCTTGCGGGAGTATGTATGCAGTCCACCTACCTATCCTAAATGATGAACCAGAATGCTGAATCAGCGAGGCCGTTTGATGGTCTCTCCTCCGTGCGTATTGCTCGCTTCTTGATCTTGTTTACTCTTTTTGCCGTTTGTTTATTGGCTCCCTCAGTGCGTGCGCAGGTGGCGGTACGTTTGCAGATGAGTAAGCAGACGTATATCCTAAACGAAGCCGTGACGGCAACGATTTCCATCACCAACCACGCCGGGCGTGAATTGGTGTTGCGAGGAGAGGGCAGCCGCCCATGGTTGAATTTTCATCTGACGTCCAATGGTCGTGTGGTTCCTCTGGCCAGGAAGATGAATTACCGATCCGTTACAGTTCCTGTCGGGCAGACGATTTCTCGGACGGTATCGATTAGTTCGTCCTACGCCGTCAGTTCTGTCGGAAACTATACATGTATGGCAACCGTGAATATGCCTGGCCCCACGCGGAATGGTTTTTCATCGAACCGGATGCATTTTACCGTTGCTACCGGTCGTCCGGTATGGGTGCAGCGAGCCGGCATCCCCAATGCACCCGGTGAAATCCGCGAATACAAGTTGATCGCCTTCACCGGTAACCGCGCCTTGGAATTGTATGCGCAGGTGGATTCCGCCAATACCGGAGCCAATATCCGGACCATCCCCCTTGGTAAGGTGATGAATTTTCGTAAGCCAACGGCGACTCTGGACAGTGCGAACAATATGCACGCCTTGTATCAGGTGAAGCCCAATTTGTTCACTCATACTTCGATTTCTCCGAAGGGGGCTGTCTTGTCCTCGACGCAGTATAAACGTGGAGCATCTGGGGATCCCAGATTGATGGACTTCGGTGATGGCGTCCGTGTGGCTGGTGGAGTTCTCTACGACTTGGCGGCTGAAAGGGAGCAGCGGCAACGTGTCCGCGGTATCACGGAGCGCCCGGCAGGCGTTTACCGATAGGATTCACGTAGGCTCACGCTGGATGCGTCGAGTCGTGGTCGTTGTGGGGGGGCTTCGACCTCTTCGAGTTCTTCGAGGCTCTTTGCTTAGCGGGTCATGACGCCCTTGCGCGAGGGGGTTCGAACGGCGTTGATGAGGCGCATGGCGCATTCCGGCCAAAGCTCGGATTCGGCCATGGCCAAGGATTCGGCCAGATTGCCACCGTTGTGGAAAAGGATTTTGTATGCCCGCTTGATCTCTTTTCGTTGCTCGGCATTGAAGCCGGCCCGGCGTAGGCCGATGGTGTTGAGGCCGGCCAGTTTATTTTGTCCGTGGGCCATGCAATAGGGGGGGACATCCCGGGTGATGGCCGAATTCCCCTGGATCATACAGTAATCGCCGATGTGAAGGAACTGATGGTAGCCGCTGCCGCCACCGAGGAAGTTATGGTTACCCATCTGGATATGGCCGGCAACGAGGACGTTGTTTGCCAGAATGTTGTGATTGCCCAGTGTGACATCGTGGGCCAGATGCGCGCCTGTCATAATGAAGTTGTCATTGCCTACAACGGTGCTCCCTCCATTAGCTGTGCTGCGGTTGATTGTGACGTATTCACGAATAGTGTTGTTGTCTCCGATGATGACATTGCTGTCTGTTTCGGGGTCAAAGGAGGTGTCCTGGGGGAGGTCTCCAATGATGGACCCACAACCGATCTTGTTATCGCGGCCGAGGATTGATCGGCCGGTGATCCATGCCTGGGGCCCGATCGTGCATCCGGAGTCGATGCGAACTCCGGCATCAATGATGGCAAAAGGTCCAATTTGGACGTTTTCTGCGATTTCGGCGCGCTCGCTGACAAGTGCTCTCGGGTGAATCTTCGGCATGCCGGCAGCCTAGTGGGAGGGATCACGATAACCAAGGGAAAATATGATACAGATGTCGCTTAATGCTCAAATTGGATGGGAAATACACGGTGTGTTTCTATGTCGCTGATGGTGAATGAGATAAGTTTTTATCATTGGGGTTTGTAAAAGAATTATAAAAAATACAATTAACTCTTGATTTTTAAATGGCTGTATGCTAGTAAAATTCAATCAGCCCGTTGGTAATCAACAGGTTGACCCAACCCCACCCCCCCCCTTAAAAATGAAACTCCCAAACCATAGAGTGGTCTCCTCGAAAAAGGTGGCCTTGCCGGGACTGACGCTTATTGAAGTGACGTTGGTCATCGTTGTGATGTTGACCTTGATAGCTGTCTTCTTTTTTTCAGCACGAGGATATATCCGTGAATCCAACCGTGCCAATTGCCTGACGGTTCAGAGTAAGATCAAAAAGACGCTCATTTCCTATGGCAATTTGGTTGAACCGCTTGAGAAAGGTGTCGATTATTATGGTCATGCTGCCTATGAGAACTCATTTGGCCAATCTCCCAATTGTCCGCAAACCGGAGGTGGCTATTCTGTCGTGCCTACTGACGGGGAAGTGGTTGTCACTTGTCTGGATAATAACGATACGCACCAATAGGGCTCGAGCGTCTGGTTTTTTGAGATGCCAGCGTGTATGATTTTGGCCTCTTTTTAACGTCTGGAGGCTTGCCTGAACTGCGCCCATCGGGGCGCAATTTTAAAATTCAACACCGAAGAACTGGCTCAGAGTGAGGCAGCTTTGGTGTTGTTTTATTTTCGGCTGTGGATGTCTTTGCGTCAGTAAAGAAAAAAGGATTTCTTTTTTGGAAAGCCACGCTAGGTTTTCCCGCGCCAAGGACATGGATCGCAGAACAGATCCATGTACCGGCGTCATTTTCATATCATGTCCAATCAATCACCATCCGAACCTCCGAATCAATCCCAGGGACCGAAGGGAAATAACGGTCAAGGCCCCGCTACCGGTGGTGGCGTCAACTGGCGCGTGCTGGTCCTCATGTCCATTGCGATTGGTATTCTCTGGTATGCGTGGTCGGCCAATGGTTCGGGTAATACCAAGCAGTTGTCCTACAAAGAGTTCCTGAATTATGTCGATTCAGGTAAGATTATCACGGATCAGGATTTGCCTAAAAAGGGTGAGAAACTACCGGATGTGACTCATCAGCTGAAAAAGGGGGGGGAGTCGCCAACGATGCCCACGATCACCGGGTTTTATTACGTCAATGACCCATGGGTGGCAGATAAAGAGAACTCTGAGCAGAGGGCGTTCAGAATTCCCGTGAATACCCAACTGGACGACGATCAATTGAAATCGATTCGTTCCCGTTATCATGTTCCTCAGGCTGTGGTTCAGGAATTGCCGGCTTCCGGAGATGGCGAATTGTTGACTCTGGATGATCTCGCCCGGATGCTTGCCCGTGGTGAAGTGGTGCTCAACGACCCTGAGAATGGATTTGAAATGGTCTCTCGCGAGGGGTCCAATGATAAATACATCGTAGGTAAGCGTTACCTGTTTGCTCCGGCGCCTCCGGTCAAAGATGCCAAGGATTTGGCCAGGTTTGAGATTCTGATCAACAGCTTTGAACAATCCAACGCCTATGAAAAGGACCGGATCAATGATCTTGCCGAGTTTGTCCCGGATTCCGGCATGATGATGGTTTTGATTCAGATGTTGCCGATTTTATTGGTGGTGGTCATTATTTTCTTCCTTTTCCGTCACCAAATGAAGTCGGCCGGTCGCGGAGCCATGAGTTTTGGCAAGAGTAAGGCCCGCTTGTTGACCATGGACGGTAACAAGGTGACATTCAAGGATGTTGCCGGTATTCAGGAGGCCAAGGAAGAGCTGGTTGAGGTGGTGGATTACCTCCGCGACCCGAAAAAATTTCAAAAGCTCGGAGGTAATTTGCCGAAGGGCTTGTTGATGGTGGGCCCTCCGGGAACAGGAAAAACCTTGTTGGCTAGAGCCATTGCGGGTGAGGCCGATGTTCCTTTTTTCTCAATCAGCGGATCTGACTTCGTCGAGATGTTTGTGGGGGTTGGCGCCAGCCGGGTGCGGGATATGTTTGAACAGGGTAAAAAGAATTCACCTTGCCTGATTTTTATCGATGAAATTGATGCCGTCGGTCGTCACCGTGGACACGGCATGGGCGGTGGCCATGATGAGCGTGAGCAGACGCTTAATGCCCTGCTTGTGGAAATGGATGGATTTGATACCCGGACCGGAGTGATCATTATTGCCGCCACCAACCGTCCGGATGTTCTCGATCCTGCGCTGTTGCGTCCGGGTCGCTTTGACCGTCAGGTCACCGTCGGCTTGCCTGATGTGAACGGGCGGGAAGAAATTTTGAAGGTGCATGCCAAACGCATCAAGATGGCAGCCGGTACTGATCTCGCTGTGATTGCGAGAGGGACCCCTGGTTTTTCAGGTGCCGAGTTGGCGAACCTGCTCAATGAGGCGGCCCTTCTGGCGGCCCGCAAGGATTTGAAAGCTGTTGGTTTACCTGAGATGGAAGAAGCCCGGGATAAAGTCCGCTGGGGGCGTGAGCGCCGCAGTCTGGCTCTCAGTGAAAAAGAGAAGGAGAATACCGCCTATCATGAGGCGGGTCATGCCATCCTCAACGTATTGCTTGAGCATACCGACCCCTTGCACAAGGTGACCATTATTCCCCGAGGTCCGTCCTTGGGTTCAACCATGTTCTTGCCGGAAGAGGATAAATTCACCTACCGGATAAAGGAGTTGCACGATCAGCTCTGTGTTGCCATGGGTGGTCGGGTCGCCGAGGAAATTACCTTTGGTAACGTGACCAACGGGGCTGTCGGTGATATCCGGATGGCTACCAACATTGCCCGCAAAATGGTCTGTGAGTGGGGGATGAGCGAAAACCTGGGTATGGTCGAATACGGTGAGGAGCGAGGCGAGGTGTTTGTCGCCCGGGATGTGGGCTCGACCCGTGGCTACTCTGAAGAAACCGCCCGCGCCATTGATGGCGAAATCAAAAAGCTGATCGACGACGCCTATGCCTTGGCCAAGGATCTCTTGATTAAGCACAATGATGCCTTGGTTGATCTCTCCAACGCCCTTTTGGAATACGAGACCCTCGATGCCGATCAGGTTCGCGAAATCATGGAGCATGGTAAGATGAGTAATCCTCCCAGCCCGCCCAAAAGTCCCATTCCTGGAAACCAGAGTGATGCAGGAGTGACGAAGCAGGCCCCGGCCTCCGAACCCAAGGGTGACGAACCACCATTGGCTGGGGAAGTAGTTGGCGAGCCCGCCTAAGGTTTGCCTTCTGCCACCCTGTTTGAAGGTGTCGACTTGACGGCTGATTGAGGCCAATCAGCCCTACCGTCGCCCAATTATACCGTCATTCAATCCTGACGCCACAGGCCGTTCTCCTTATACCAGGTGCTTGCCTTCCCGCTACCCGCTTACGCCATGCGGTCGGGTCCGATGCGGAACCGTTGATTGCGGAGCTTGGACTTCGAGAGGTTTTTGCAGAGGGCGTCGGCGTGATCCTGATGGACGTCAACGAGTGCGTGACGGTCGAAGAGTTGGATTTGACCCACGGTGTTGTCCGGGATTTTACCTTCCCGGTAGAACATACCCAGGATGTCGCTCGGGCGAACGCCTGCTGCTTTGCCCAGACTGAGGAATAGGGTGGACATGTGCGGCTCCTTGCCGCGTTTGCCGTCACGGCGGTCGCCACGGTCTCCTCGTTCCCTGCGGTTTTCTTTGCCGCGTCCTTTTTCCCGACTGCGGCGTGCGCCTCGGTCTTTGTTTGGATTGTAATCAGGGCGGTCTTCGACAATTTCCTCGCCTTCTCGACCAATCGCTTCGCGTAAGAGCTCAAACAGGGATGAGGCAATGTCGGTGGCCGTGTGCCCTTGGTCGAGCAGGCGGTCGATGTAGTGGCGGTAGGAGCGGCTGACTTCTTGCTCGAGTCGTCCTTGAACCATGGAAAACAGCTGATCGGCACGGCGTCCTTCCACCTCTTCTTGTGAGGGGATTTTTTCCCGCTGGATGTGTTGTTTGGTGTATTTTTCGATGCTCTGAAGGCGGTAGATATCGCGTCCGAAAACAAAGCTGACGGCTTTTCCTTCGCGGCCTGCGCGGCCTGTTCGGCCAATCCGGTGAACGTAGTCTTCCGGGTCTTGTGGGATGTCGTAGTTAAAGACCGCGTCAACATCGTCAATATCGAGTCCTCGGGCGGCGACGTCGGTGGCGACGAGTAACTCGAATTTGCCGTCGCGGAAACGTCGGGTGGTGCGTTCGCGTAGTTGCTGGCTGATGTCACCGTGCAGGCGGTCGGCGGCATAGCCACGGGCGAGCAGAGCTTCGGTGCATTCGTCCACGCTGCGTTTGGTGTTACAAAAAATGATGGCCAAGCGTGGGTTGTCCATATCGATCAGGCGGGTAAGCACTTCCACTTTGGAGCGGTTTCTCACCTCGTAGTAGCTTTGGGCGATGGTGGAGACCGTTTTGGTCTGGCGTTTGATGGAGACTTCTTCGGGGTCGTTGCCGAATTTTTGGATCAAGCGATCGACGTGTTTGTTCATCGTCGCTGAAAAGAAGAGTGTTTGGTGATCGTTGTGTAGAGCTCCCAGCAGGTCCTCCATGTCTTCACGGAATCCCATGTCCAGCATGCGGTCGGCTTCATCGAGAATTGCCAGCTGAATCGTCGCGGGCTTGAGCGTTTTACGGCGCAGGTGGTCGAGCAGTCGTCCTGGGGTTCCAACGATGATGTGGGCTCCTTGCTTGAGCTGTCTCATCTGCCGGTCGATGGGAGTGCCTCCGTACACGGGGACGGCGCGGAGCCCTTGCATTTGGCTGCCGAGTCGGTGCACTTCTTCACAGACTTGGATACAAAGCTCCCGGGTGGGGGAAAGGATGAGGACCTGAGCATGGTTAAGTTCGGTGTCGATCATCTGCAGTGCGGGCAGCGTGAAGGCGGCCGTTTTTCCCGAGCCGGTTTCAGACAGGCCGATGATGTCTTTCCCTTCCATGATGGGAGGGATGGCTTGGGCTTGAATCGGAGAAGGGCTTTCGAAGCCGAGCTTGTGGATGGCTTCGAGTAGCTCGGGTTTGAGCTCGAGGTCGGAAAAGGCAATATCGGTCATGGTTCGCTGAGGATTTGGGTTGTGCTTGGTTGCGGGAGGGGGGTGCCGGGGAAAAGGAAAAGTCCCGGGCTCAGCAGTGGTTCGTATATCGACGAGCCAATAATCGGCCAATGTCCGCGCGCAGTCGGACGTGACCCCTATGCGTGCACGGGGGGAATAGCAAACTTAAAATGGAAAGCCGCGATTCGGCCTAGATATTCAGGGCTCCCGCGGCCCCGATCACAATCGCTCCAACGATGATGAGTAGGTAAAGTCCGAGGATGATGCTGATCATCAGGCCGACAAATTTCCAAAATGAGCGCTGGCGGTCGAGAGCGGTCTCAAGATCGACCGTCTGCTGCGAGTGCTGAAGCCTTGAGATGCTCGAGGCATACTGCCAAAGGCGCAGGGATGGGTAGATGTAGAAAAGGGCGAAAACGAGATAGAAGATGCCCATGCCTGCGATCATACCAGCACCGTAAGCCGCTGATTGACCCGGACCAGAGGATAGTGGAAGTGCGGCACCTCCGATGACCATGAAGAGGCCTCCAAGCAGCATGAAACCCGCGCCGATGAATCCCACAACACTGCATAAACGGACCCAGCCCCGGGTTCTGACCAATTGGTTGATGATCATGGCAGATACCGAAGGGTCGCTGACTTGCATCTGAGGGTGGACTCCTGGAGCCTGGTAAAGGTTGCTTGCTTCTTGGGTGGATAGGGAAGGTGCTGGATAATCACTCATATCGAATACTCTTCTAGCAAACAGTGTTTGAAACGCGAGAGTAGAAAGTGAAAAATTGCCCCATGAGCTGTGAGCTTGTCCTCGTCAGCTCCTTGCTATTTCAGCTCTTTGAGATGGAGGAGGATCAAGCGGCGGATTTCTTCGATGGCCATCGGATGTTCGTGGGCGCTGTGGCCGTAGGGCACGACCAGTTCCGAGTCGGGTTGTTGAAGGTGGGCGCTGGTGTAGGGGACCACGCCGTCTGAGCACTCGGGGTCGTTGAGGTCGAGGCCTTTCAGGTTACCGATAATCGAGTGAATGCGGAGGTCTTTTTTGAGGGGCAGGTTGATCGTGTCTTTGACGAATTTGGATTTGGGGGAGAGGTTTTCCATGCTGGTGGGGATACCGGAGTGGAAGAGTTTGTCGATGGCTGACTGGGCATGCTGATCGGTGTTGTCTTGGTCGAGTGCCATCAGGGGGGTGCGGAGGATGATGCCCGGGCCTTTGATGAGTTTGCGGAACTGACGGGTGATCCACCAGTCGGCGAGCTCGCTCCCCCGGTGCGGGGTGGCAATAAACAGCACACGGCTGATGTGTGGGTTGGGTTTGAAAATGAGGTATTGCTGCAGGGCCGCCAGTTGCTGGTCGTTGAGTCGGACGCGATTTTGGGTGTAATCGATAAAGTTCAACCACATGGTATCGCCGCTGTCCTGAACCTGGGTTTTGGTGATCAGGCCCCCCATGCTGTGGCCAACGAGCATCATTTGCTTGCTGTAGCGGTTCGTCTGCTTTTGATTGAGCGTTTGCTGGAGTTCGGCAAGTTTGGTGCGCAGTTGGGCGGCGCTATAAAGCACGGGCACACCGCTTGGGTATCGAAAAAAGTAGATTTGGCAGCGTTCTCGAAGGACCGGGTCGCTGCGAAGTTCGTTGTAAACGTTTTGCCAGGTTCGGGGTTCGGAGGCCAGGCCATGGGTGAAGATAACCGGCAGTCGGTCGGGGTCCGGGGGGGAGATGGTTTGCAGGTCAATTTGGTCGAGGTATTTATGTGGTCGCAGCAGGGCTCCCAGAGCGGAGAACTCGTTGTCGTAGGCGAGCAAATGTTCTGCCAACGCGGATTGGTCGAAGTTGAGCGTGTGCTTGTTCCCTCCCAGTCGGACATCCGGGGTGATATTGGCATTGTGAATGACGAGTCTGGCGATGGTGCGTTCGCTTTCCGAGGCTTGGAAATCAAGGGTGGCGGTGACCGAGGCAAAGTAGCCTTTGCTCGACATGAAGGGCTCGTTTTCTGATCGCTTGGGGGTGAATTCCCACTGGGCAACAAAGGGCGCTCCAGCTCCTTGGCGGTGGATATTTTTGCGTAGCGATCCTCGTTTGACGGTCCAGCTTGGTATCAAACGGTCAAAACGCAGCTTGGCTGGCCAGGATGCTTGCACCTGGTAGGGTTTTCCTTCTCGGGAGTCCACGTTGAGCCGTTGCTGGTGCAGATCTTGCTCACTGCCGGCGAGCCAGAGCAGGACGGCGTGCTCCACCGCTTGATTGTAGCGGGCTAACTGTTCCGGAGTGTCGATTCCACGCTGCAGGCAGGATTCGGCTGTTGCCAGGGCCTCCGCCAGGTGATGTTCCTGGCTTTGTTTGCTGCCGGAGTTGGCGATGACGGTGATCTTCGTGTGCTGACGCTGCTGCGGGCTTGAGCAAGATGTCAGTTGGGCAGCCAGGCCGAGTGCGAATGCGGCAGTCAGGACGGAGCGGAACAAACAGAGGGCTGGGTGTTTCATGGTCTCTTCAAATGGCGGTTGCTGTGGCCTTGGTAGGTCGGGGGCTGCGGACAATAACGAGGAAGCCAACAGATGCAAGTCACATCCCGCGCCGCAAACGCAAGATATGCAATGCAATGGTCAAGAAATGAGCGTCTCAGGTGTTGACGAGGTGCTTTTGCCGATTAAAGTATTTGCCCCGCCAGCATTCCCGCAGGCGGCTAACCACAAAAAACCATGGCTAATTACGCAATTAATGGATTTGGACGCATTGGACGCAACGTGTTGCGTTCGCTCGTAGAAAAAGGCGAACTCAAGAATGTCGTCGCAATCAATGACCTCACAGATAACAAAACTCTGGCTCACCTGATGAAGTATGACTCTGCACAGGGTCGTGTTTCTTATGACGTCACTTATGACGATGATTCCATCATCGTAGACGGACACAAAATTCACGCCACCGCTGAGCGTGACCCTGCAGCTCTTCCATGGGCAGAACTCAAAGTAGACGTAGTTCTCGAGTCTACAGGTTTCTTCTGCTCCCGCGAAGGTGCTTCCAAGCACATCGAGGCCGGAGCCAAGAAGGTGCTTATTTCCGCACCAGCTTCTGATCCTGATCTCACCATGTGTATCGGTATCAACGACGACCTTTACGACGCTGAGAAGCACAACATCGTGTCGAACGCATCCTGCACCACCAACTGCCTTGCTCCTCTGGTCAAGGTTCTCAACGACAACTGGGGCATTGAAAAAGGCTTCATGAGCACGATCCACAGTTACACCGGTGACCAGAACCTGCTTGACGCACCACACGGTGACCTTCGTCGCGCTCGTTCCGCTGCGATTAACATCGTTCCTTCTTCCACTGGTGCAGCACGTGCCATTGGTGAGGTGATCCCTGAAATGAAGGGTAAGCTCAACGGTGGTGCATTCCGTGTTCCTACTCCTACCGGATCACTCACTGACTTCACAGCGATCCTCAAGTCCGAGGCGACGGTTGAAGAAATCAACGCAGCATTCAAAGCCGCTGCTGAAGGTCCTATGAAGGGTGTGCTCGAATACTCTGAAGATCCATTGGTTCTTCAGGACATCGTCAGCAACCCACACAGCTCGATCCTCGACGCTGGAACTACGATGACTCTTGAAGGTAACTTCGTGAAAGTCTGTTCTTGGTATGACAACGAGTGGGGTTACTCCTGCCGTGCAGCTGAGGGCTTGAACATGCTCGGAGCATCCCTCTAATCATTGATTATGTATTTACCCAAGGCGGAGGAGGGCAACTTCCTCTGCCTTTTTTCTTCCCTTTCTTTTCAATCCCTCTAACTGCAAATTGTTATGTCTAAATTAAGTATTCGAGACCTCGACGTCAGCGGCAAGTCTGTCCTGATGCGTGTCGACTTTAACGTTCCTTTGAACGATGCCGGTGAAATCACCGACGACACCCGTATTGTGGCAGCTCTCCCATCCATCAAACATCTTCTGGACGGAGGCGCCAAGCTTTCCCTTTGTTCCCACCTCGGTCGCCCCAAGGGTGAGCCCGACCCCAAATTCTCTCTTCGCCCGGCTGCCGTGCGTCTCGGTGAACTTCTGGGTAAGGAGGTTGCTTTTGCAGACGACTGCGTGGCCGCTGCCGACCAACGTGCCGCATTGGCCGAGGGTGATGTTATTTTGTTGGAAAACACCCGCTTTCATGTCGGTGAGAAAAAGAACGACCCTGAGTTTGCCAAGGCATTGACTGGCGACGCCGAGGTTTTTGTTAACGACGCCTTTGGGACTGCCCACCGTGCGCACGGATCCACTGAGGGCGTGACCCATTATGTGTCTCAGAGTGCGATGGGGTTCTTGATCGAGCGTGAGCTTGAGTTCCTTTGCGAAAAGCTTGAGTCTCCCGAGTCGCCCTTCCTGGTGATCATGGGTGGAGCCAAGGTGAGTGACAAGATTGAAGTCATCACCGCGCTGCTCGAGAAGGCGGACACCTTTATTATCGGTGGAGCCATGGCCTACACCTTCAGCAAGGCCCAAGGTTATGACGTTGGTAGCTCGCTTGTCGAAGAAGACAAACTGGACCTTGCACTTGATATTCTTCGCCTCGCCAAAGAGAAAAACACACGCTTCCTTTTGCCGGTTGACCACTGCGTCTCCCAGGAGTTCAAGGATGGGGTGGAAACCAGAAACGTTACCGTCGAGGATGGAATCGAAGACGGATGGATGGGCCTCGATATCGGCTCGGCATCGATCGAGACCTTCGTGGCAGAGGCACTGAATGCCAAGACCATCGTCTGGAATGGACCGATGGGTGTGTTCGAAATGGCATCATACGAAGCCGGAACCAAGTCGTTGGCACTGGCCGTCGCCAAGAGTGACGCCCTGTCGATTGTTGGCGGTGGTGACTCGGTGACCGCTGTGAAGAAATACGGCCTCGGTGAGGACGTTTCCTTTATTTCCACAGGTGGCGGAGCATCGCTCGAGCTGCTTGAAGGCAAGGAGCTGCCCGGTGTGGCCGCCCTGAGCGAATCTTAAGTCGATTGAGCGCCTCTCGCGGGAGGCGCCAGTCCGAATCAATAACCAACCATTAACCAACCATTATTTATTATGCGTAAACCAATCATTGCTGCTAACTGGAAAATGAACATTGGCCCGAAAGAGGCCGAGGACTTCATTTCCTCCTTCACTGCCGGACTCGGCAGTTTGTCCGACCAAGCTGACATCGTCATCGCGCCTCCTTTTGTAACCATTCCCGCCGCAGTAGCTGCCCTGCCAGCGAACTCCGGAGTGTCTGTGTCCTCGCAGAACGTGTCCGAGCAGGACAACGGAGCATTCACAGGTGAAATCAGCACCATGATGCTCAAGGAGCTGTTTGTCCGCTACGTGATCATCGGTCACAGCGAGCGCCGCACGCTCTACGGTGAGACCAATGCCATCATCAACGCCAAAATCAAGAAGGCCATTGCGGCTAACCTGAAACCGATTTTCTGTATCGGGGAAACGCTCGAAGAGCGCGACGGAGGAAAACTTGAAGAAGTGCTTCGCTCCCAGATCACTGAAGGACTCGAAGGCATCAGTGCTGACGACGCAAAGGGGATCGTGATTGCCTACGAACCCGTCTGGGCGATCGGAACCGGTCGTGTTGCCACATCCGAGCAGGCACAGGATGCTCACGCATTCTGCCGCTCCGTGGTGGCTGACGTTTGCGGTGACGAAGTGGCTCAAGCTGTGCGTATTCAATACGGTGGCAGCATGAAGGCAGACAATGCCGGCGAACTTCTGGCCCAGCCGGACATCGACGGTGGTCTTGTCGGAGGAGCCAGCCTTCAAGCCCAGAGCTTCCTCGATCTGATCAGCGCCGCTGTTGGTGCCAAGTAAGATCTTTACGATCTATTTTAATGATTTATCAAAGAGGTCCGGTGAGTGTTCGCCGGGCCTCTTTTTTGTTGGTTCACACGCACGTATGACTCATGTAAACAAGTGGAATGGGATAAGATTCTGACCATGAGTGATTAGGATCAGCTTGCTGAATCATGTGACATGGATCAAACATCGCAGCCTGCTCAGCACTCCATAGAATTAGAATAGAGACTCGTCGAGTTTTTCAAGCAAGCGCTCTGCTTTTTTACGGGTTGAGAGCGACTTCGGGCACTGGGTGATGATTTGGTAGAGCCACTTGCGGGCGTGGGTTACGCCATTGTCGCTGACCTGTCCCGAGGCGTGGAGTTTAGCGAGTTCGAGCATCACCCACGGGGCGGATTTCTGGCCACGCCGGAGCAGGATTTCGTAGTGGTCCTTTGCTTTGTGCGGGTTGTAGGCTGTGGTTCCGCGGGTGTTGTAGATTTCGGCCAAGGCTTCGTGGCAGGAAACTCCGTGCTGCTGGGCTTTGAGGTAATAGGGCAGTGCTTGTGCCGGGTCATGAAGATGTTTATGGAGTAAGTCGGCGAGCTGCTCTGGAGCGGACGGCTCTCCGGCATCGAGAGCTTTGATAAACCAGTTTTTTGCTTCTTGGAGGTTTTTGCTCACCCCCTTGCCATCGCGGTGGGCGAAGCCGATACAGAGCATCGCATAGGCGTCACCTTGTTTGGCTGCCTGGGTGAGCCACTGGCGTGATTGTTCCTGGTCTTCCGGGTGTTGGGACTGGCGCAGGCGGTTCCCCATTTTGGTGATTGCCTGGGTGTGGCCGGCGTCGGCGGCTTTTTGGTACCAGTGGTTTGCCTGGGAAATGTTTTTTTCAAAGAAGGTGGAGGCGTGGCCGAGGGCATACCAGACTTCGGGATCTTCCTCGTTGGCCACTTGTTTCAGGGCGCTGATACACTCTCTGATCTCGCGGTTGAGCTTTCGCCGGGTTTGGGCGTGTTCATCGCGGTCGGCGATCTGGCAAGCATCCACTTGCTGCTGGAACAGAGAGAAATAAGTATCGGGCAGCTTGGACATGACGGTGGTCTGAGGAGGTCATAACATGCCTCTGAAGCTCGTGCAAGTGGTGGAATGCGGGAAAAAACTTGCAGTTTCCGGGATCCCGCCTACTTGATCTCCGTATGTCATTTACCACTCTCGGACTCCAGGCACGTATTCTTCAAGCGGTTGACGATGCGGGATATCAGGAAGCCACGCCGATCCAGGCCAAGACTATTCCTGTGATTATGCAGGGGAAGGATCTGATTGGCCTGGCCCAGACCGGAACGGGGAAAACGGCGGCTTTTACTCTGCCCCTTTTGTCCGAACTCTGCCAACAGAGTCACGATGAGGCCGTGCGGGCAAGCCGGGTGCTGATTGTTGCCCCGACCCGTGAGTTGGTTGCCCAGATCAACCAGAGTATCCGGACCTATGGAAAATACACCAACCTGAGGACGGTCATGGTGACCGGCGGCGCCAGTGAACGCCACCAAATCGAAAAACTTGCCAGTGGGGCGGATGTTGTGATTGCTACACCGGGACGTTTACTGGCCTTGATGGAGGCTGGTCATGCCAGCTTTGGCAAGCTCACCCACCTGGTGCTTGATGAAGCTGACCGGATGTTGGATATGGGATTTTTCCCGGATATCTATGAGATTGTCAGCCGCCTTCCGAAACGACGCCAGAGTCTTTTGTTTTCAGCGACCTTTCCTCATCAGGTGGAAAAGCTGTCGAAGGAGATTCTTCGCTCACCCATGACGATTGAGATTGGGAACCGTAGTAACCCGGCCGATACCGTGAAACAGGAGCTTTATCCGGTGGAGCAGCATTTAAAAACCGACTTGTTGGTCAGCTTGCTGGAGGATCATCAATTGTTTTCGGTGATTGCATTTGTCCGGACCAAGGAGGCGGTGGACACCTTGACCAAGGATCTCAAGGCCGAAGGAATCTCAGCCGAAGCGATTCATGGGGAGCGTTCCCAAAACCACCGCTACCGAACCCTGAGGGACTTTAAGGCAAGTAAGATTCGTGTGTTGGTCGCGACGGATATTGCCGCCAGAGGGCTCGATATCCCGGATGTCACCCACGTGGTCAATTATGATTTTCCGGAGCAAAGCGATGACTACATCCACCGGATCGGGCGCACCGGTCGGGCCGGTTCCGAGGGAAATGCCATTACGTTCCTGACCTCGGCCAACGGTGAAAAACTCCGCAAGTTGGAGCGCCAGATTGGACGGACTTTGCCGAAAAAGTATCGGGAGGGGTTCAACTACAAGGTCCCGGCTCCGGATGATGAGGACGAAAGACGCCCGTATCATCAGCCGAAACCCAAACGTCACTCGGCTGACCGCTACGAGCGATCGGCAAGGGCCAAGGCAAAAAAGACAGCGGGTAAAAAAACTTCCGGAAGAGGGAAGTCAGGACCGGGAGGTCAGCGAAAAAAGCGTCGCTAGCCCAAACTAGGGCTTGTATGCCTTGATCGGCTTGGCGCATGCTGCTTGGACAAAATCATGCAGCTACTCATTACGTACGTCGATCAGTTGGAGGCCGAAGCCGCGGAAAAAAAGATCACCGGCAAAAAGCGCCTTGCCAGTGACCGGGATGACAACGAGGTGATCTACCGCTTGTTTGGAGATCCCACCTGGGGGAATTTTTATCAGCTGGGCATGTATGCATTGCCTGAACTGAAAGAGATTGTGGACCGGCGAAAAGCCGGGCTGGAGTATGACGCCGACAGGCACCGTGCGATTCTTGACGGCCTTGGTTTTGTGCAGAGCACCTACGGATTGAAGGTTCCCGATCATTGGCTATAGCCTGCCGGCTGGGCGTGATTGTTGGTTTTCAGTGGAGGAATGTCGATTTGGTGCTTTATTGTGGGTTGTTATGAAACTGAACCCATCCCCCTGTTTATCCACCTGCTCCATGGGAGCCATGGTGGCCCTATTGGTTTCGCCTCTGGCTCTGGCCCAAGATAAAGCCGAAGCACCTGCCAAAAGCCAAGCCGAGGAAAAGTCGACACCGAACAAGCCGAGCTTTCAATCCGTGACGGTGGAAGAGCTCCAGTCCGCAGTGAAAGCGGGCAAGGTGGCCGTGATCGATGTCAATGGAGTGAAGTCCTATAATAAGGGACATGTGCCTGGCGCGATTCACTTTGCTACGGAAAAAGAGAAACTCGCCGAAAAACTACCAGAGGACAAGAGCACCCTAGTGGTCACCTATTGTAGTGGCCCTCAATGATCTGCTTGGAAACGGGCTGCGGTCGCAGCCAAGAAGTTGGGATACACCCAAGTGAAGTATCTTGAGGCCGGTATTCAGGGGTGGAGAAAAGCAGAGGCCGAGACGGAAACGGGGGATTTGCCCGTGCCTGAAAATAAGAAAAAATAGCAGCCGAAGCCGAATGGACAGGCGCTGCCTGCCATTGGCCCATCGACAGGGTTATACCATTCTCCCAGTTAAATGGGCTGAATGGTTTGAGTTTAAGGTGATGAGTCAGTCAGCAAGCTGAATGGCAAGGGGGCACTGAATCTTATAGATTTTATACCACTCCGCAAAACAGACGAGACGATTGATCGTTGTTGAGGTATGTGGAAAAGCACTGCGTGATCCATGAGAATTCCGGATGAATGACTCCTTTGGCTTTGTTTCTCCTTAGTCATGGTGCCCGCACCATTCCTTCGTCGCGCCTTACCAAAGAACTCATTCATCTCGGCTATCGTCCCGTCTGTTTTACTACTTGGTTTTACCGTTGCTGCGCGTCGGTTGCATAGCCCGCTATGCGCCTTCCTTGTGCCTAGTTAAAATCGAAAACTTTCAGTGCCATTCAGCCAATTTAACTGATCAAATGGTATTACTCGCCGAGTTCTTCGCTGACCTGTTCAATCTTGGTATTGAGCTGGTCCCAGCGGGTGTAGGCATGTTCGAGTTTTTCTCCGAGCGCCTGGTAGGCGTGGGACGCCTGTTGGAGTTTTTCGGCATCGGCCGCGACTTCGGGCTCTGACATATGCTGGGTGAGGGCAGCCTGGGCCGCTTCAAACTCAGAGATGTTTTCTTCAGTTGTTTCGAGTTCTTTCTGAAGGGGACCGAGGATTTCCTTCCGTTTGCGGCGTTGTTCGGCTTCGAGTTTCCGTTGTTGCTTACGGTTGCCCGATGCCGCGGCTCCTGCGGTCTGGGTGTTGGGTGCGGTTTTATTTTTCACCGCTTCCGCTTGTTTTTCCTCTTCGCATTTCTCGAGGTAATAGGAAATGTTGCCGGCATACATCCGAGGGGGGCGCCCTTGGCGGAACTCGAGGGTTTTCGTGACGATGGAATCGAGGAAGGATCGGTTGTGGGAGACGATTAAAAACGAGCCCGGGTAATCTTTGAGCGCATTTTGCAGAACCTCCTGAGATTGGATGTCAAGGTGGTTGGTCGGTTCGTCCAGGATCAGGAAATTGGCCGGGCGAACCAGCATGCAGACGAGGGCAACCCGGGAGCGTTCTCCTCCGGAAAGCACGCCGATGCGCTTGAAGACGTCATCGCCACGGAAGAGGAAACACCCCAGCAGGTTCCGGGCATGTGGCGCCATCTCCCGGGAGGCTGCCCGCTCCACGCAGTCGAGCACCGTCAGGGTGGCGTCGAGTTCGTCGGCGTGGTTCTGGGAGAAAAACGAGACGGCGGCTTTGTGGCCCAGAGTGTAGGTTCCGGCATCGGGTGCTTCCTGTCCGGTGATGAGTCGGCAGAAGGTTGATTTGCCGGCACCGTTGGGGCCAACGATGGCGATGTGTTCGCCGCGGGTGATTTCGAAATTGAAGTCCTTGAAGATCGAGATGTTGCCGTAGGCTTTATCCGCACGTTCCAGCATGGCCACGCTGTGGCCGGAGGCCGGGGGCTCGGGAAAGCGGAAGTTCATCACGGAGTCGTCATCTTCGATGGTGATGAGTTCGATTTTTTCGAGCTGTTTGATTCGGCTTTGAACTTGTTTTGCCTTGGTGGCTTTGGACCGGAAGCGGTCGATAAACTCCTGGGTTTGTTTGATTTCGCGTTGCTGAGCTTTGTATTGCTTGACCAGGATTTCTTTACGCAGTGCGGACTCCTTCATGTAGAACGAGTAATTGCCGGCGTATTCCTCCGCCCGGCCGTGGTGGAAGGCGATGGTCCGGGTGGTGAGCATGTCGAGCAGTGCCAGATCGTGGGAAATGATCAGGATGGCACCGGGGTAGTTGACCAGGTAGTTCTCCATCCACTTCTGGGAATCGATGTCGAGGTGGTTCGTGGGTTCGTCCAGGAGCAGAACTTCTGGCTGTTGCAGTAGGAGTTTGGTGAGTGCGATACGCATTTGCCATCCTCCTGAGAACTCACCGCAGTCGCGGGTGAAGTCGCTCCGTTTGAATCCAAGGCCGGCGAGCACGGATTCTATTTTCGGTTTAATTCTGCCGGGGTCGGCGTCGTGGAGTTTGAGTTCCAGGTCGCCGATTTCATGCAGCAGGTCGGAATACGGAGCGGAGCGGGGGTCGAGTTGTTTAAGTTGCTCGGAGAGTTCGTCGATGTCCTGTTGCAGGGACTGGGTTTCGGCGAAGGCGGATTCAACCTCATCCCAGAGGCTGATGCCTTTGATGTGGATGCCTTCCTGGGGAAGGTAGCCGATCTGGCAATGCTTTGGTTTGACGATTTGGCCACCACTGGGTTCGATGATGTTGGCGATACACTTCATCAGGGTGGATTTGCCTGCGCCGTTGTGGCCAGCAAAGGCGATACGCTCCTTGGTCAGGACGGTAAATGACAGATCCTTAAAAAGCACCCTGGCACCGTATTCGACGTGGAGATTTTGAATGGCAAGCATCGCGCCGTGGTTTCTGCCAGAATTCCCGTGATGCACAAGGATTTTTAGCGCGCTCTACCGCGCTGGGGGTGGGATTGGAGCTTGCTCGATAGCAGGTAGCGTGTAGGTTTTTTCGTCAGGCATTCGGTGATGGCGGTATTCTCCTTAATGATGAGCAGGTTTTTAGTCTTGGTGGTGGCATGGATGGTTTGCTGGATTCTTCCAGTGGCTATCGCTGCGGGTGATCCTGTGATCTCGGAGTTTTTGGCATCCAATGACAGTGAATATGCGGATGAAGACGGAGAGTTTTCCGATTGGATTGAAATCCACAACCCGGGAAGTCTGGCGGTCAACTTGGCCGGATGGCATCTGACGGATGCTGACGACGATCTTGAGAAGTGGACGTTTCCGAGCGTGAGTGTTCCCGCCGGCGGCTACCTGGTGGTTTTTGCCTCGGGCAAGGACCGGGCGGTCACGGGAAGTGAACTCCATACAAATTTCAAGCTCAGCAGTGATGGCGAGTATCTGTCCTTGGTCAAACCGGACGGCGTATCAAAAACTTCGGAATTTGACCCCTTTCCGGCACAAAGTGAGGACATCAGCTATGGATTGTTCAATCGCTCGGTTCTGGTGGCCTCACAATCGGCGGTTCAATTTACCACCGAGACCCCGACGGTCGATCTTCAGGGGAAGGACTGGACGGCCTATGACTTCGATGACGAAACCTGGTCCGAGGGCATGGCGGGATTGGGTTATGACCGCAGTGGGGATTATGCGCAATGGATCAATAGCTGGCTGGCAGATGGCACGGTATCGGTATGGTCAAGGCAATCCTTTGAGCTCCCGGATGCCTCTGCGGTTTCCGGTATGATTCTGCGCTTGCGTTATGATGATGCAGTCGAGGTGTTTTTGAATGGAACCGAAGTGCTCTCTTCCACCCAGGCGGGGGATGCCACCGGCTTTGTTGATTTCGACCTCGCGGGGTATGAATCGGCATTGCGGAATGGAACCAATGTGCTGGCAATTCAACTGAACAATAGCAATGCTTCGAGCTCTGACCTGCTGCTGGATGCCGAGCTGTCCGTGAACACGGCGGCCGACGCCTCGGCGTATACCTATCTAAGTGACCCCTCTCCGGCTCGGGCGAATGATGGCGGGGTGATCAACCCGGGCCCGATTGTTTCAGGGGTCACGGAAAATCCACCTCAACCTGGTGAGGCTGACGATGTCCTGGTCACCGCTTACGTGCAACCCAGGGAGGCGGCGGTCGCATCGGTCACGCTGCGGTATCGCGTGAACTATTCGGCTGAGCTTGAGGTAGCGATGCGGGATGACGGGTTGGGTGGCGATGTTAGCGCCGGAGATGGACTGTATACGGCGATTCTCCCGGCTTCTGCTGCTTCCGCTGGTGAAATGTTGCGCTGGACGGTGGTGGCGGAGGACACCGGTGGGCTTGCCTCCAGGATGCCAATGCAGGCGGATACTTCGGGAGACAGCCAGTCGCCGGGGTATTACGGAACCGTGGTGGCCGACCCTTCACTCGGGCAAGACCTTGAGCTCATGCATTGGTTTACCCAGAATGTGACCAACGCACACAATCGGACCGGAGCCCGTGCATCGGTCTATTACGGTGGGAAGTTTTACGATAACATCTATGTGCGGGAGCGTGGGGGCTATACCAATACCTCATCGCAGAAATTTGACTTCAACAAGGGCTATCCATTGTATGTGAATGAGACGATGCCATCTGTCGGGGAGGTGAATATGAATGCCAATGGTTCCGACCCGTCGTATCTGCGGCAGCCACTCGGGTTCCAATATCATCAGCAGGCCGGCAACCCGGCGTGTGAATCTTTCCAGGTTCACATGCGCGTGAATGGTAGTTTTGACCGGGTCGGCACCTTGATTGAACAGGTGGATGAAGATTTTCTGGACCGCTATGGCTATGACAGCGACGGAGGGGACCTTTATAAGCTGGTGCAGCGCAGCAATCTCAATCCTTCCTTTGATGATGTAACCACAGGGGTCGAAAAAAAGACCGGGGACAAAGATGATTTTTCATCGCTTCAGGCATTGGTCGATGATCTGAAACTGGCGAGCTCGGATCAGCGGATCGACCGCTTTTATGATAATCTGGATATCCCTGAATTTATCAATTACATGGCGATTCGGGCGATCCAGCAACAAGCGGATGATGTGCGGAAAAATTTTTATGTCTTCAAGGATGTTGATGGGGACGGGCGCTGGAGGATTTTCCCCTGGGACCTTGATTACACCTGGGACATCGTCGGTGGGCACGGTGAAACCAGAGTGGATCATCCGTTTTTCGGGATTCAGGCACAACCGACAGCTGACGGGGCCAACCAGTGGAACCGCTTGTATGATGTCGCCTTTGAGGATGAGACGATGCAGCGCCTGATGTTGCGGCGTTTGCGCACCTTGATGGACCAGCATTTGATGGCGACGTCTACCGGCAGTTGGTTTGATCAGACGATTGATGCTTTGTTTGAGCCGATGAGTTCCTTGCCCGGGCCCTCGAACACCTACCGTGTCCGCCTGCGCGATACCGAGTTGCCGGAGCGGCGGAGCGAGTTGTTTAATGACTTCACGCAGGCGATCCCGGGAATGAATGTGGTGATACCGGATAGTCAGTCGGGGACCCCGGATGTGGTGATTGACGAGGTGGATTTCAGTCCTGCAAGCCACGATCAGGATCAGGAGTATATCCGCCTATGGAATCGAGAATCAAGCGAGGTGGATATCAGTGGCTGGTCGATCAGCCATGGGGTGGAATTTGTTTTTCCAGCAGGCACGGTGATCCCCCGAAACGGCTACCTTTATGTGTCGCCCAAATTGAAGAAATTCGCGAGTCGCTCGGTATCACCCAAGGCCGGTGAACGTTGTCTGGTGACCGGTCCGTATGCCGGGCACCTTTCGAGCTTTGGTGAAGAGCTTGTTTTGAGTGATGCCGCCGCAGGGGAGGTGCAAAGGTTCACCTATCAAGGTGCTCCCTCCTTGGCTCAGCAGTATCTCCTTCTCACCGAGCTTCATTACGCTCCGGGGGTGAATCCGGATGCTGAGTTTATCGAGTTGTGGAACTCGTCATCAAGCGAGACCATCGACCTGACCGGTGTGCATTTCACCGCGGGGGTTGATTTTGATTTTACGACTGCAGACATCACCACCTTGGAGCCTGGGCAACGCTTGTTAGTGGTTAAAGATAGTCTGGCTTTTGCCTCGATCTATGGCGATTACTTCAATGCGCGCATTGCGGGAGAGTTTGCCAATGGCACCTCATTGAATAACGGGGGGGAGAGACTTAAGCTTGAGGATGCCACGAATTCGACCATCTTTGAGTTCCGCTACGATAACCAAAGCCCGTGGCCGGATGCCGGAGGTTCGTCGTTGAGCTATGATCATGGTTTTGGTCTGGGACCAGCCCAAGTGACTGATTATTCCGATCCTTCGAATTGGGTGGTGACGCCGGGTGAAGAGGGCTCCCCGCTAGGCTACGGCCCCTTGTTCGATAGCTGGCTGGCGGCACGTGGACAATCGGACCCACTGGAGGAAGATGGCGGCTGGAGTGCCTTGATGAGTTATGCTTTGGGGCGTGATTTACTCGGGGGGGAGGCTGTGTATCGTGTTGCGGTGGAGTCGCTGACCGATGACGGCTCCGGAGGGTTTGAAGTGGTTGTTGGCGGGGCATCAGAGGAAGCGGATCGCTATCTGACGATGGAAATTTCGGCGAGATCATGTTTTGATATGGATTTGGATATTGAGGTTTCGAGCAATATGGAGGATTGGCAGAGTGCGGCGGACCTTGAAATCCTTGAGCAGTATGAATCGGACCATGGCGTGTGGGTCTATAAATACCGGGTTGGCGGAGCACTTGGGCCTGGTGAAAAACGATTTGCGAGATTGGCAGCGCAGAAGAAGGAATGAGGGTTGTCAATTCGGTGGTCGCGGTTCAAGATCAGGACATGGACGCAGTGACGAACCAGTTGATCGATTTGGCCTTGCAGGAGGATATTGGCACCGGGGATGTGACCTCGAAGTACTTTGTCCCTGAGGATAAACAAACGGAATCCTCTATTTATGCCAAG
The DNA here is from genome assembly GCF_013391475.1 of Oceaniferula marina. Classification (NCBI taxonomy): domain Bacteria; kingdom Pseudomonadati; phylum Verrucomicrobiota; class Verrucomicrobiia; order Verrucomicrobiales; family Verrucomicrobiaceae; genus Oceaniferula; species Oceaniferula marina. The sequence continues at coordinate 160,673 of NZ_JACBAZ010000006.1, forward strand.
GCGGACGGCGTGGTCGCTGGCTTGGATGTAGCCAAAGAGGTGTTTTCCCGGATTGATGCATCCTTGAATGTGGTGGTCTTGAAGCAAGATGGTGATCCGATTGCCTACGGTGACCACGTGTTGGAAATATCTGGCTCTGCACGCTCCATCTTGACGGCTGAACGAACCGCTCTGAATTTTTTGCAGCGCTTGTCCGGCATCGCGAGCCAAACCGCGGAGTATGTGCGCATGGTCGAGGGGACGGTGGCCAGAGTTCTGGATACACGCAAGACGACCCCAGGGTGGAGAGCGATAGAGAAAGCTGCTGTTGTCGCAGGTGGTGGAAGCAATCACCGCATGGGTTTGTATGACCGGGCGATGGTGAAAGATAATCATCTGGTGGCAGAGAATAAACTGGAGGCTTTGCAGGATGCGATTGACCGGCTGAAGCAAGACCAGCCGGATGTGGAAGTTGAATTGGAAGCGGACACGCTGGATCAGGTGAAGGGGTTTTTGTCTCTCGATGGTGTGGATCATCTTTTGCTTGATAACATGAGCAACGAGCAGATGAAGCTGGCGGTTGCCATGCGAGATGCCGCGGATCGGAAGCCATTGTTGGAAGCCAGTGGGGGGGTGAATCTCGAGACCATGGCGGGCATTGCCCGGACAGGGGTGGATTTTATTTCTGTTGGCGCGCTTACGCACTCGGCGGTGGCTCTGGATTTGTCTTTGGAGTTTCAATAAGATCCATATCGGTGCTTCTGGAGTGTTGCATTCCCGGAGAGCTGAGGTAGCTTGGCCGCCATGATGATGAAGTTGTCTGTGTTCCGTTTGGTGCTGCTTGCCTTGATGAGCTGGGGAGCGGTGCATGCTGCCGAGGATACTCCAAAGAATGCGCCCAAGGATGCGCTCAAGGTGTCGGCGGAGGTTTTGAATCAAATGGCCTCGGATCAATTTGAGCAGCGGGAACAAGCCTACGGCGAGCTCAAATCGTGGGCTGCAAAACACCGTCAGCAAGCACCCGAAATCCTTTACCAAGTGTGGAAGGGGGTGGATAACCCTGAGGTAAAAGCCCGCTGTCATGCGCTGATGAAGCAGTCGGCGATCCAACGGAAATTTGGCAAGGGGAAAGGTTTTGTCGGGATCATGATGGACCCGGTCGGGCAGGTTGCGATTCGGGTGTTACAGGTGCTGCCTAACACTCCTGCCCAGAAGGCAGGGCTTCAGCCAGGAGATGTGATTGTCGGTATCGATGCCTTGGATTTTTCAGAGCTGAAGGAGAAAAAGGCGAGCTTCGATGCCCGGGATACGTTTCAAGCTTATGTGTCAGGAAAACAGCCGGACGATGTGGTGACCCTTCACCTTGAGAGAGGGGGGGCGAAGCTAGACAAACAGGTCACGCTGATGAAGCGTCCGGCATCTGCCGATCGCGGGATTTTTGGGCAAGGTCAGGACCGGGCGAAGCTGGAAGCCGAGGCCTTTTTCAAGCAGTGGTTCATGGGGATGGAGAACGCTCCTTCGAAAGAGAAGAACTAGGGGCGGCTTCCGGCTGGATGGGGGGGAGCTTGTTTTGTCTCGCCTCGAAGTGTTCCATCACTTTTTTGTAGTCTTTGTGTTCGATCAGGCTGGCTTCTGCCAGTGACTGCAACAATTGCTTGGCTCTGGCTTTGGCGAAGTGGGTGTCTGTATCAGTGGCCTTCTCGTCTCGTGGTGGACTGATGACGAGGTTGGGCAGCAGTTTTTCAACTCCGGGCAGGATGCTGGCATCGATGATATTTCGGATGACGGCGGTTTCGTTGGCTGACGGGCCTTTGGTGATGGTTGGGAGTTCGCCTGCAGCAAGTGAGTCGAGGTTGATGTCGTCGTCGAAAATACCAAGCTTATGGCAGTGGTCGTAGTTGCTCAGCAGTGTGTCGCGGATGAGTTTTTCCCGGATGGGGACCGATCCACTTTCTTCGTCCGCAAAGAAGCCTTTTTCTTTTTGCATGACTTTGTCTAATACCTCATTGGGTGTCAGCCCCAACAAGGAAGCCTGGTGGATTTCAGACATCGCTTTAAGCAGGTTTTGTTGGGCGGATTCGGCATAAAATTGCTCATAGGCTGCGGACTCGCTGGCATGGTTGCTGAGCTCGATGACAAGTTGCCGTTGTTTCTGGTACTTTCGGCAGCTTTTGATGCCAAAGAGGGCGACGGCAATGACGACGACAAGAAGGACGCCTTGTTTGATGTATTCGCTGGCTGGTAGGTTGGCGTTAAACATGGATGTGGATCGTTATTTTTTGTTGGTAGGTTCGAAGCGCTTGCGGTCCCGGCAATTGAAAATCGCTTCTTGTTGCGTGATTTGATTGGCTGCGAGCAGTTGGGCGAGGCATTCGTCGATGGTGTGCATACCTTCGGCCTGACCAATTTCCATCAAACCGACAACCTGTTCGATTTTTCGTTCCCGGATGCAGGTGCGTAGCCCGTGGTTCATTCTGAGAACTTCAGAAGCAAGCACGCGCCCCTGGCCGTTGGCTGTCGGGATCAGCCGTTGGGAGACGATGGCTTCACAAACGTTGGCGAGTTGGGCGACGATTTGTTGTTGCTGATCCGGAGGGAACACATCGACAAGTCGGTCGATACTCTGAGGGGCGTCCACGGTGTGGAGGGTAGCGATGACAAGGTGGCCGGTTTCGGCGGCGGTGAGCGCGATCCGGATGGTTTCGAGATCCCGGAGCTCGGAGACAACGATGACATCGGGGTCTTGTCTCAAGGATTGGCGCAGCGCTTTGGGAAACGACTTGGTATCGCTGCCAACCTCCCGTTGTTTGACCAGGCAGGACATGTGAGGGTAGACAAACTCGATCGGGTCTTCGATGGTGATAATCACTCCGGAGCGGGTTTCAGAGACGCGTTTGATCATCGATGCCATGGTCGTGGATTTGCCTGAGCCGGTGATGCCGGTGACCAGCACCAAGCCTCTGCGCAGCTGGCAAATATGCTCGATGATCGGGTAGTGGCCGAGTTCGGCCAGATTCGGGATCTCGGTGGGGATGTAGCGGAATGATGCCTCGACATGCCCCCGGGTGAAGTGGGCGTTGCCACGGAAACGGCCGATGTCATCCACCTGGATGGCGAAGTCGAGCTCCCAGTCTTGTTCGAGTTCGGCCCGTTGCGACTCGGTGAGGGTGTCCATGATCAGGGACTTGGTGACCTCGTCATTGAGACAGAAGGTTTCCAGAGGTTTGAGCACACCATCGATTCGGGCTGCGGGTGGAGCTCCACTGGATAGGTGTAAATCGGAACCTCCGTATTCGACGGTGATCCTGAGGTAATCGGTGACGCTTTTAACTTCGCTCATGATGGCTGCTTCGTGATCAGGTGTGGTGATTTGTTAGGAGATGCCTCGCAGAAAACGGTCGAAGTCCTGGGCGTTCGGTGACGCCTTGCGCGCGACTTCCGCAGAAATAAACCCTTGTTCGCTTGCCGCTACGAGGTAACGCACGAAGGAACAATTGGCGGCATTATCCCCGCGGTTCATGTGGTCGGAGATTTCGGCCAGATTGGCTTCTTCGATCCATTTGCGCGTGCCTGCTTCGTTTTGCAGGTGCTCAATCGCAAGAAAAAGACCCTCCTCGCTGCGGGGTAGAAGTTGTTGGGATAGGATGCCTGTTAGATGTTGGGAGAGAAGCTTGAGTAATCCGCTCCGTTCTTCGGCTGGGAACAGGTTGGATAAGCGCTCCAGACTGTCTGTTACACCGGAGCTATGCAAGGTGGCGACGACCAGGTGGCCGGTTTCTGCGGCCTGCAAACAAACTTTGGCTGTTTCTTCATCACGAATTTCACCGACGAAGATGATGTCCGGACTTTGTCTCATGGATGCACGCAATGCGGAACCAAACGATGGGGTGTCGGCGTGTAGTTCTCGTTGGGAAAAGTAGCTGTGTTGATTGGCAAACAGATATTCGATCGGGTCTTCGATGGTGACAATGTGTTTGGTCAAGTGATGGTTGACCCATTGGAGAGCGGAAGCGACGGTGGTGGATTTTCCCGATCCGGTTGGGCCGGTGACGAGAATGAATCCGGCGTTTTGGTTGAACCATTGGGTGATGAGGTTTTCCGGGAGTCCGAGTTCGGTCAGGCTCGGGATTTCATTTTTGATCGGGCGTAGTACGGCGGCGAGCAGCCCGAGTGAACGGTAGAGGTTAACGCGTAGGCGTTTGCCTTCGGGGATCACGTGGCTGATGTCTTTTTCCGTGGTTGTTTCGGGGTCTGCATGGCAGCTTCGCCAGAAGGTTTCCATGGTTTCCCGCGGGACTGCTGGGTGGTCGAGCGGGGTGATGACATTGTCCAAGCGGATCCTGGGGACTTCCCCCTCAGAGAGGAACAGGTCGGTGGCCCCGGATTCAAATGCCTTTTCGGCAAGTCGGTCGATGAGTGCGTGCATGGATCTTCACCAACTAAAGCGATTCTAGCGGACGCCTGCAAGGATGAAGGGCGAAATTGTGCAATGAGGGCAGTCATGCAGAATCGCTCTTAACCTGTGCGTATTGTGATTGTTTCAGCAATCGGCTTGCTATTTCAATCTTGCTCCCTAGTTTCGCGCCGTCGGCCATCTGCTGAAGGTGGCTCGACTCTTCCAGGGATGCCCGTGGCACGGGCAGGAAATAGATGGGAAATTCGGTGACTTTGAGCAATCAAGGGATTCCGAAGCGGTTCCGCCACTGTGAATTGTCTCGTATCGAGTATACGAGGGAAAAGTCAGAAAACCAGCCTTGGGAAGATGGATCCAGCGCCTGCGTGAAACAGGCAACGAACCACCATTCCAAATGAACAGAAAATGCGCACTCTTGAAGAGTGCAGAAATGACGGGCCTGCGCGGATTTGCAGCGGGCAGTGTATTGTTGGCGAGTTTCGGCGTGTCTGCCGCTCAGGATGTCCAACAAAGTCAAGACCGGGCAGAAGCCGAGGTGAAATCGAAGCCGAAGGAAGAGTTTTTGGCTCCTACCACTGTGATGGCCAACCGGGTTGAAACCGAATTGGCCAAAGTGGGGAACTCGGTGACGGTGCTCGATGTGGGCTTGTTGGAAACCCAGGGAGTCCGAAATCTTGACGAGGCTCTGAAATTTGTGCCAGGTGTTGTCTCCGATTCGGTGGGCGGCCAGAGAGGTTCTACCTCTGACGTTTATTTCCGGGGAACCCGGACCGCTCATGCGCACGTCGTCGTTGATGGTATGCGCATTAGCGATGCGAATACCTCTGCTGTTGGGATTAAACAATTTCTTGGAAATAACAATCTGGGTGGCTTGTCTAACGTAGAGGTATTACGTGGGCCTCAAGGGGCACTCTACGGTGGTGACTCCATTGGAGGGGTCATCGGTATCTACTCAGAAAAGGGAGAAGGACCTTATCACGGCGATCTGTTTGTTGAAGGTGGATCGTTCAACTCGTGGAATTCCATTCTTAGCATGCAGGGGTCCGAGGGAGACTTTTCGTATTCCTTGGGGCTTGGCTACGAAACCACAGAGAATGATCTGGATCATAATGATTTTGATTCATTTTCTTATGCCTTGCGCTTGGACTATGTCGTCAACCCTTGCCTGAATGTTGGCCTGACCTGGCGAGGTGCCGATTCTACCTATCAAGGGCCTCAAGTCGGACGGTATTATTCGGGTCCGGATGAAACGGATTTGACCTATAACTTGGGCACTTTGTTTGCCGAGTATGAAGTGAATGATCAATGGGTCAGCAAGTTGACCTTGGGTGTTTACGATCAAGATTCCGAATTTGAGAGTCTTGCCCCCAACCCCAATGGTCCGGTTGTGCCGTATCTCAATGATGAAGACATCACCAAATACGCTGCTTACTGGGATAACACCGTGAAGTGGAATGACCAACACACCACGGTAGCCGGCCTCGTTTACGAAGATTCCGATTTTTCCTACGCGAACAGTTTTGGGTCGGCGGATGATCGCACCCGGACCCAGTATGGATTGTATGTGAATCATATTTGGGATGTGACTGAACAATTCAACGTCAGCGGTGGTGCCCGGTGGGAGAACTACGACGATGATGGCAAAAATGGATACGATGACGATGTGGTCACCTGGCGTGTTGCTTCTGCTTACACGGTGTCTCAAACCGACTCGATCGTTCGAGCCAGTGTTGGGCATGGTTTCCGCCTTCCTGCATTCACTGAGATGTATGGATATGGGGCAGGATTCTACAGTGAGCTTGACCCCGAGGAGTCACTTGGTTGGGACTTTGGAGTGGAGCAGCCGTTTTGTGATGGTCAGTATAAGATCGGAGTGACTTACTTTGGTAATCGAATCGAGGATGCTATTACCAGTGTTCCTCCTGTTTATGATAACAATTGGAATTTGATTCAACCCGGTAGTTATGAAAATGCAGATGGCGTGACCGAAACCAGTGGTATCGAAGCTTCGGCTGAGGCTCATTTTCTTGATCAACGATTGAGTGTTTATCTGAGTTACACCTGGCTGGACCGGGCTCTGGTGGATATTCCTGAGAACTCCCTGGGGCTTCGCCTGCATGGGCGGATCAGTGATCAACTCAATGCCGGGGTGACGGCAAGCTATCTGGATTCCCGCAGTTACGGTGGTAATACGATGGATTCCTACACCCTGATCAACCTGTATGGCAATTATGAGGTAAATGAGAACCTGGCCTTTAATGCCCGCGTTGAGAACCTGTTCGACGAACATTACGAATACTACAACGGATACGGGAGTGTTTACCCCGGACGCGGAATCGGTTTCTTCGGTGGCATTACCCTCAGCTGGTAATGGCCCCAATTTGAATCTCTGGTTGAGATTCCTCCCAGGCATGAGCATGGTTTGATGCCTGGGAGTATGGAGAGATCATTCGAGTGGTTCCGGGTGATCTCTTCCCAACGTAGGACAAGTTTGCAACTTGTAAGGAATGCTAGGCCGACTTCCAGAAATCAGATCAATCCAGCCTATTTCGATTCTCTCGTGAGCCAACACCATTCTCTGATGGATCACAAAGCCTGTCGACAAGTTACAAACTTGTCCTACTATCAAAAAATATGAAGAAGAAAGTGCACGTTGAATTACTCGATTATTCATTTGAATTGTCGGGAGCACCACAGCGCGTGGTTAGTCTGGTGTCATCGGCGAGTGAAGCCATGGACCGGATGGGCATGATCGATCGAGTGGTCGGTGTGTCTGAATATTGTGAGCGTTACATTCCGGATCTGAACGCCCCGGTTGTGGGCCAGTACTTGAACTGTGATTTGGAACAGTTGAAGGCACTTCAGCCCGACCTGATCCTGATCACCTCCGGGATTCAGTTGAAGTTAGGCCGGAAGTTGGCGAAAGAGGGGCTGCCAGTCTATGTGCTTCCCTTGCCTCATAGCTTCTTCGGGATGCTCGAGAATAATCGAATTCTCGGCGGGGTCTTGGATGAGTTGGAAAAATCGAGGATTTTGTCGGCTGAGATGTTGGCACAGGCGCAGCGCTTGCAAGCGGCGAATCGAGGGACTCGTCCGAAAATCTACGTGGAGCTTTGGCTGGGAAGGCATATGCGTGCTGTCGGAGGTATGACCTTTATCCAGGATTTGGTCGAGATGGCGGGAGGGGACTTACTTTTTGGGAATCGGGCCGAAGGATATTTCACCCCTGATTTTGAAGAAGTGGCCCGGATGCGGCCGGATATTCATTTGTTTTTCCATGAACCTGAATATTTGGTGGATCCAGCGGCCTTGGTCGCGGAGCGAGGGTGGAACGCATCCACTCCGGTGATTGTGTCCACCGTGGATTGTGGGCGAAATATGATTCAGGAAGGGCCCAGTTTTTTACAAACCGTCGAGTGGCTGCAAAAAGAGATAGTTGCTTGTTAGCGTATCCTTGGTATTCAATGGCCATTCGCGACTGCCATGAATCATTCCCCCGTCAGAACCAAACCAAGTGCAGGTGCCATAATGGTGTCCGCCTTGGTGGTATTGATGTTTGTTGGTAGTTACTGGGCGAGGCTTTGTTTGGCTCCCGCGGTGAGCCAATCGGAGGCTGCTGAAACGGCAAGTGTCTCATCCTCCGATCCGCAGCGACTTGTTGGATTGGCTCCGAGCACGGTGGAGGTTCTTTATGAGTTGGGCTTGGGTGAGCGCGTGGTGGGAGTATCTCGCTACTGTACCTACCCGCCGGAGGCCATGGAGAAGCCTAAGATCGCGGGCTTTGTCGATGTGGATTTTGAACGATTGGTCACCTTGCAGCCCGATTGCGTGGTGATGGTGGATAGCCAACACAGTCTCCAAGGGAAATTTGATCAGTTGGGGATACGCACAATCAGTGCCGAGCATGCGAGTGTGGACGGCATTATTCAGTCGTTCCGAAAAATTGGCAAAGCCTGCGGCAAGGGGCCGGAGGCAATGGCGAAGGCCGACCGCATGCAGGAGCACGTCGATCGCATTCGCAATCGATATGCTGACAAGGAGCATCCACGGGTCTTGGTTTGCATTGAGCGAGATCCGGATTCGCCACGGCCCGACAGGGTGATCGCAGCAGGGAGTGGTGGATTTCACCGGGAATTGATCGAAATTGCCGGTGGAGTGAACGCCTATCAGGGGGACATCGCCTATCCGGTTTTGTCACGGGAGAAGCTCTTGCATTTGAATCCGGATGTGATCATTGATCTGGTTCGGGATGAAACCTATGAAAAATACAAGGAGCGCCAGTTGTTGAAGCAGTGGTATGCCTTTGGTGAGTTGAATGCGGTGAAAAATCGACGGGTTGTGATCATTGCCGGTAATCAGCATTTGATTCCAGGGCCTAGGTTTTTGAAGACCTTGGATGCCATGGCAGAGGCCATCCATCCGAATTAAGACAAATTTGAAGACTTTTGATAGACTGAACAACAAATAGGAATGAAGTAGAGAGAAAGAACTGATTCTGCCGACAGCTTGCAAACCTGTCCCACGATTATGACGAGCCCAATCATTAAGACCAACAACCTGTCGCTCAGCATCGGGAAATCCCGACTGCTCAAAGACGTGTCGTTTTCGGTGGGTAAAGGTGAGCGGGTGGCGATCGTTGGAGCCAATGGCGCGGGGAAGACGACCTTGCTGAAGTGTTTGCTAGGCTTGCTAAAACCAGAGCGGGGTGAGATGGAAATTGATGGCCGCGGTATGCCTGGCTATTCACGACTCGAGTTGGCTCGCAAGCTTGCGTATGTTCCCCAGTTGCTTGAAGCGAGTGTGCCTTTTACGGTTCTGGACTTTGTGATGATGGGCCGGTATGCCCACGAAGGGGGGATGGGGCAGGGCGATCAGGAAGGCTTGCGCATCGCGATGGATGCCTTGCAGCAGATCGGAATGGAATCCTTTGCCCGGCGAACTTTATCCACGTTAAGTGGTGGGGAACGCCAAAAAGCGTGTATTGCCGCGGCCCTGGCCCAGCAGGCCCCCGTGCTGGTTCTCGATGAACCGTCGGCGCATCTCGACCCACGCCAGCGTGAGGAGATCCACCATATTTTATGTGAAATCGGGAGGAGACAAGGCGTGACGGTGCTGGCCGTGACGCACGACTTGAACTGGGCGGCGATGGATTACGACCGCATGTTGGGCATGTCTGATGGCAGGGTGGTGTTTGACGGCACCCCTGCTGCGTTTATGACTCCGGAGAACCTGCGCTTGGTGTTTGGGGTGGACTTTTCCCTTCATCCTCACCCGGTGACTGGAGATCCGATTGTGATCCCGGCGGCTAGAAAGGAGAGCGTTTGATGTTGCTACGTTCCCAGAAGGTGATTGCCGCGGTGTTGCTACTCTTGGTGGCTGCCACTTTGATGGGGGCTCCCTGGGTGGGTAGTCATTCCTTGGATAGTTCGGTGTTGTCGAAACCGGGGAGCTCTGACCTTGATGCCATTATTTTTTGGCAAATCCGGGTGCCTCGGGTCTTGCTTTCTTTTTTAGCTGGAGTCGGGCTTTCCTTAGGAGGTGTGGTTTTTCAAGCGATGTTTCGTAACCCGCTGGCGACTCCTTTTACCCTGGGGGTTGCAGGTGGGGCATCGTTCGGGGTGGCGCTATGGGTGCATCTGGGGATTAGTTTTTCGTTGCTCGGGGTCTCGGGTGTTTCATTGGCTGCTTTGTTGGGAGCCATGTTATCGATCGTTCTGTTGTATGGTATTGCCAAGGCCTCGGGAAAACTATCACCGATGACGATGTTGCTCGGCGGGGTGGCGATCAGCTTCTTTTTCTCCAGTCTGATTATGCTGCTGCAGTATCTGATGGATGCTGGCAACTCCTTCCGGGTGATTCACTGGCTGATGGGAGACATGGGTCGGGCGGATGCCGACTCGGTGCTGCAGGTGTTTCCCTTTGTTGGTAGTGGTGCCTTGATTGCGATGGTGTTGCGCCGGGAGTTGAATTTGTTGACGGTGAGTGATGATCTGGCTGCGAGCCGCGGGGTGAATGTCGAGCAAGTTCGGGTGGTCTTATTTTTTGCTGTGTCGCTGATGGTGGCCGGGATTATCACCGTGTGTGGCCCGATCGGTTTTGTCGGCATTATGGCCCCGCATATCTGTCGATTGATCGTAGGGGCCAATCATCGGATTCTGGTTCCTTGTGCTGCCTTGTTCGGAGGGGTGTTCCTTACCCTCTGTGATACGGTGGCGCGCAGTGTGACGGACTCGGCAGAGATTCCTGTGGGCGTGGTGACGGCTTTACTTGGTGGACCGTTTTTCCTTTGGCTGCTGTTCCGGAATGGTGAGCGTCGACAGCTCTAACTACTTGTTGAGCGGAAGTTCACCTGCGCCGCTTTCCGGCGTTTTTTTGCCAATAAAGACGTGCAGGATGTTGGCCGCGATGATGCAGAGTGCTCCGAAGTAAAACATCGGATTGAGTTCGTGGTATTCCTGGAACAGCAAGGCGGCCAGTAGAATCCCGTAGACCGGCTCGAAATTGACCGCCAGATTGGTGGTGAAGGCGGTGAAATAGCGGAGCAAGTGGATATGAAAGGAAAAGGCCCAGACGGTGCATACGCCTGATAGGATCAGTAACCAGAGCCAGTCGCTGGAGCTTGGCATCTGGCTGATCCTCAGATCACCGATGCAGAGCACCGCAATCAGGCAGGTGCCGCAGGCGGAAATAAGCTCGTAGAGGGTGATGGTTTGTGGTGCTTGCCCTGCGAGCGTGAGTTTTCGGTTGAGGACCGGAAAGAGGGAGGCAAGAAATGCGGAGACGAGCGCGCAGCCGAGTCCTGCGGCGTGGTCCCATGAAGCTCCAGCTACCATCGCCAGCCCGGGGACAATCATGAGTCCCAGAAGGATTTCTTTCCAGCATGGCTTACGTCGGTCGAGAAGTGGTTCGCTCAGAGCGGTAAAAAGCGAGGTGCTTGCCATGCCGGCCAGGCAGACGGAGATGTTCGCCAGTTGGATACTACCAAAAAAGGTCATCCAGTGCAGCCCCAGGATGATGCCGACGCCGCAGGCACTGAGCATCTTTTTACGAGGCATGGTCAAGGGGGCTCGGCGGGAGGCGGCCAGCCAGATGAACATGATGATGGCCGCCAGAGCGGTCCTCCAGAGAACCAACAAGGGAGCGGGTAGGGTGATCAGCCGACCCAGGATGGCGGTGAAGGCGAGAATCAGGACCAGAAACTGGAGTTGGAAATAGCGCGATGACATATGCGTCGGAGCCGCTATTGTAAGGTCAGAACCTCTGCCACGGCGATGGAAAAATCACCCGTAGCCTTATCCTGATCCGAAGTATGCGCTGGAGAATGAGCTTAGATCGACGAGAAACGGACTTAGCAAGTGAGGTGAAATCCTTAGTGACTTACTCTTGATTGTTGATGATCATGGGGTATCAGAAGAGGGTGAACAGAGGGGAAGGTAAGGCAGCGACTGGACAAGGTCCGGCTTTTGGCTCGTTTTGGGTAGAGGCCAGAGCGACCATTTTGTTAGCCTTGCCCTTGATTGCCGGGCAAGTGGGGCAAATGTTGATGGGGGTGGCCGACACGGTGATGATTGGTCGTGTTGGTGTGGTGCCCTTGGCCGCCTCGACCTTTGCCAACACTTTACTGATGGTTCCTTTTCTCTTTGGTGTCGGCTTGCTCACTTCGGTGTCGATCCGGGTAGCCCAGGGGCGTGGAGCGAAGCAGCATGATGACGTTAAACATGCCTTGCGGCATGGCACGTGGCTGGCTGCTGGTTATGGCTTGCTGGTGGTGGTCTTGATCCTCGCAACCATACCTTTTCTCGATCGTTTTGGCCAACCCGGCCAGGTGGTTGAGGAGGTTCCCCGGTACTTGCTGTTGGCTGCGATCTCATTGGTGCCCGCCATGATATCGATGGGGTGGAAAAACTACGGGGATGCCTTGAACCGGCCCTGGGTGCCATTTGGGATTTTACTGTCCGGAGTTGCCTTGAATGTGCTACTCAACTGGATTTTTATTTATGGAAATCTAGGTTCTCCCGCGCTTGGCCTTGAAGGTGCGGGCTGGGCGACCTTGCTTGCCAGAACGGCGGTGGTTGGGGCTCTCTACCTATGGTTGATGCGATCGCCGGCGGTGGTGGAATGGGCTCCCAAACGATGGTGGGGACGGTGGAAACAAGGGGAGTTCTCGACCTTGTTGAAACTGGGGGTTCCCATCGGTTTGCAGTTGTTAGCCGAGGTGGGGTCGTTTGCTGCGGCTTCCTTGATGATGGGAAGTTTGGGGGTGATTGCCCTGGCTGCTCACCAGGTCGCGCTGACCTGTGCCTCGGTGTCGTTTATGGTGCCTTTGGGGGTGGCCATGGCGATCACGGTTCGCATGGGTGAGGCCTCTGCCGGAACCTCGGGATGGGAACGGCGTGTTCGCCTGCGTCGTATTTTGTTAGGAGGTTGGGCGTATGGTTTGCTTTTCACCGGGGTGTCGATGACGGTCTTTATCTTGTTTGGTCGCTGGTTGGCCGGGCAGATTGTGATGGAGCCTGAGGTGATTGAGCTGGCCACCGGCTTATTGGTGATTGCCGGGGTGTTTCAGATGGTTGATGGGTCCCAGGTGATTTCCTCATCTGCTTTACGGGGCATGGGGGATGTGGTGGTTCCCGCCTGGTTGGGGATCTTTGCCTATTGGGGGGTAGCGGTCCCCTTGAGTGCTTATCTGGCATTTGGAGCGGGACTGGGTGCCCACGGTATTTGGTGGGGGCTGGCATTCGGTCTGGGAACCGCGGCCCTGCTATTGGGCGCGCGGGTCTGGCGGACGACGGGACGGACCATGGAAAGTTGAGTGTAATAATTGATCGGCTCGTGCCGTATCGACACACATGATTTCTCAGACATTGAAGAACAGGGTTATCAAAGCGGCTTTTCTACTGATCGCGTGTTGCGTGTTGTCCGTGGATGCTCGTGAGGCCTTGGACAGGCCGAATGTGATTATCTTTTTTGTCGATGACAGCGGCTATGGAGACTACGAGCACAATGGAAACCCGGTGATTGCAACGCCGAATATTACCAAACTCGCCCAGGAGGGAGTCAACTTTACCCAGTTTTATGTCAGTACGGCCGCTTGTTCGGCATCGCGATATGCCTTGTTGACCGGCCGTTACCCCGGACGCTCCGGTTTGGGTAGTTGGGTGATCGGGCCAGGGTCGAAACGTCACATTCATACCAAGGAAGTCACCATTGCCGAGGCTCTGAAGGACCGGGGCTATGCCACCGGGATGTTTGGCAAGTGGCATCTGGGTTCACCGAACAAGGCGAATGGGATGTCGCAGGATACCTTGCCGCTTGCGCATGGATTTGACCAATGGGTGGGAACCAATGTGTCACACGACTATGGTAATGCCATGCTACTGCAGAGTGACCCTCAGGGGGATGCTCCGGTCAAAGGATACCGCACGCTGGCGAAAAACCTGCCGTCGGATATCAAGGCGTCGGAGTCACTCACCGGTCGCTACACGGATGCGGCAGTTTCTTTTATCAAGCAAAACAAGGACAAACCGTTTTTTGCGTATATTGCGCACAACCAGCCCCACTTGGGTTTGTTTGCCAGTGATAAATTCAAAGGGGTGTCCAAACGTGGTTTGTTAGGCGATGTGATGGCTGAATTGGATGATTCGGTTGGGCGGGTTCTGAAGGCTCTGGAAGACGAGGGGATTCGGAAAAACACGCTGGTGATTTATTCTTCTGATAATGGCCCTTGGGTGATGTTCAGGAATGCCAAGAAGACGAAGTATGGAGAGGCCCGGATGCACGTCGGCTATGCCTGGCCGTTTCGCGATGGCAAGGGATCCACGTGGGAAGGGGGACACCGGATTCCGGGGATTTTTTCCTGGCCCGGAGTGATTGACGCCCACTCGGTGGTGCGCGAACCTGCGAGCACCATGGATGTGTTCCCAACCTTGATGAAACTGAGCGGGGCTGCCGTGCCGGATGACCGTAGTATCGATGGCCGGGATATCAGCCCTTACCTCCTTGGCACGAAACGAGAGGTGGAGCCGTTTGAATTTTTGTATTCGTATTCAGACAATAAGCCATCCGCTATTCGGATGGGACCATGGAAACTGCATATCCGGACGGGGTCCCAAACGGGCAATCAGTATGGGTTCAAGGCGAGTGAAAAAACACCGTTGTTGTTTAATGTCGAAGAGGATCTTCATGAGCGGTTTGATCGGGCCGGAGAGCAACCGGAGCGGGTTCAGTTGATGAAAAAGCGCTTGTTGGAAAAAGAAAAGCAGCTCATAGACGAGGCCAGCTACTGGGGGGCAGTCCGCCCACGGAAAAAGTAGTAGACGGGGAAGTAGCAGATGGGGAAGTAGCAGATGGGGAAGTAGCAGATGGGGAAGTAGCAGATGGGGAAGTAGCAGATGGGGAAGGGGTGTTAGCCCCGGAGGCGCGAGTGTTTCCCAAAGGCTGGATCACGGAGCGGAGGATGCTTCAGGTTCTTGCTGGGGGGGCGAGAGATGCTTAAGGATCCAGACTCCCATTTCTGCGTAGAGGGGCATCGGAGTGATGAGCACATTGTCGTGATCTCCACCCGGAACTTCGATCCATTTTTTATCGTTGGATGGGAAACTATCGTAAAGTTTGCGGCCGGATGACATGGGAATCAGAGCATCGTCGCTTCCGTGGGCAACCAGAACGGGGATGGATACCGATTGGGCCCAGACGGCCGGTGTGACTTTGGCTGGGTCCGCCCCGTTGCTTAGTTCGCTGAAGTAAGAGACCCAGTCGTTCAGGATCGATGAGTGACTTTGGTGTTTGATCACGGTGTCGAGTCGATCGAAGGAGCTGACAATGACTAACGACTGCCACTGGGGTTGTTTGTTATTGGCGGCGGAGCGTGTGGCAAAACATCCCCCCATGGAAATTCCCCAGAGGGCACTGGGTTCGGGGTTGAATTGGTGATGCTTGGCGCATTCGATGAGGAGTTCGCGTGGCAGGTCTTGTTCAAGTTCGGCGAGTCCGAATTGGACGGTTTCCACCGGGCTTTCACCGTGGGCTGGTAGATCCGGGATGAGGCACCTCAGTCCGAGGGCGCAAAAGCGTTCGGCCACTGGAAGGAGGTCTTCTTTCCTGCCGTTGCGTCCATGGAGCAGGACGACGGTGCCAGTCACTTCACCTATGGCAGGGAGGGTGATCTCGTGTTGTTGAACTTGTTCCCGAATGATGCGGGCTCGTTCTGAGAGTGGAGCATTGGTGGAGGGGGTGACCAGGAGGTAGGGGATCTGTTCGTTGACGAGTAAACCGTCCTGAATATGAATGCTGTGTTGAGCCTGTTGTTGGATCCACTGCTGGTGGTAGTCTTGGAGTTCCCTCCTTTCCGGGCTCGCAAGTTGCCTACCGAGGTAGGCCGTGAATGAGATGGCCGAGAGGAACACAAGGCAAAGTCCGATGAGGAGGGGTTTGAAAAATCGCCGTTTCATCACGACTCACTATACGTGAACATTGGGAGCATTGCTTGCAGGAAAGCGATGGGATGCGAAGAATGTTTTTAATACTTGGGAAAACTCATTCGATTGACATCTCTTCAGGGGACAGGTTTCTTTTGTTTGCTGCGAGTTTCGATGTCGTTTATGGCTTGGTTCATGATTACGGCTATTCATCGATTGTGTGCATGGGGGAGTAACGCAGTGAGTGTGTTGGTTGTTTTGGTGGTTTCTATGGTGCCTGGTCTGGTTCAGGCGGAAACAAAAGAGTCGGGTGGGCTGCAATTGCTTTCTTTCAACGTGCGGTATCAGACCGATGCTGATGGTGGAACTCGGCATTGGAAGAAGCGCTTCCCTTTGGCTGTCGAGCTTGTTCACCGGATGTCCCCGGATGTGATGGGGGTGCAGGAGGCGCTTTCCGGCCAGTTGGATGATTTGCAAAAGAAGCTGCCCGATTATGCCGTGTTCGGTGTTGGGCGTGACGACGGAAAACGGAGAGGTGAACACGTGTCTGTGTTTTACCGCAAAGACCGCTTCCGGATTGATAAGGAAGATTGTGGCCACTTTTGGTTGTCTGACACCCCGCAAGACCCGGGCTCCCGGTCGTGGGGGAATGGCATCACACGGATGTGTACTTGGCTGCGATTGGTTGATCAGCGTTCGGGACGAGGGCTGTATGTGTTTAATACGCATTGGGACCATCGGCATCAAGGATCACGGGAGCAGGCGGCCAGATTGATTGCCCGGAGGATGGCATCCCGGAAGTCCCCACAGGATCCGGTGGTGCTGATGGGGGATTTTAATGTGGTGGAGAAGAACCCGGCGATTCGTTATCTGCTGGGGGAGTCGGTCCCCTTGGACGGTGGTCGTGGTCCTGAAAAGTGGGCGTCCCCCCTGGTGGATGTTTTTCAACAACTACACCCTGACTGTAAAAACCGACGAACCTATCATGGGTGGGCGGGCCAACGGGAGGGGATGGCAAAAATTGATCATGTGTTTGTTTCCCGTGAACTGAAACCGCTGGCTGCTGAGATCTGTTATGATGAGCGTGAGGGCGTTTACCCATCCGATCACTATCCGGTGAGTGTCCGGGTGGCATGGCCTTGAGTTGTTCGATCCTGGTCAGAATCTGGGAAGTGGGTAAACTGACATCCGTTTGTCTTGATCGGGGTGGTTTCACTGTTATATTGCCGTCCTGTCGATTGGCGTTTGGTTCATCACCGTGGTGACTTGCGGGTCAGGCAGGTTGCTGCTTATGAAAAATCCATTTAGAAAAGATTTGGTGTCGCGATCTCGCCCGGAGCCTTGCACGGTAGTGATCTTTGGCGCAACCGGAGACCTGACCCATCGCAAGTTGGTGCCGGCTCTCTACAATTTGCAGGTTGAAGGGGCTTTGCCTGCGGGGGTGAAGATGATTGGTTTTGCCCGCAGAGAGAAGAGCGATGAGGAATTTCGCCAGGGCTTGGAAAAGCTGAATAAAAAGGTGTCCCGCAGTGGGCATGACGAGGCGATTTGGGCGGAGTTTGCGCAGAACGTGCATTACCACCAAAGTGAGTTTTTGGATCTTGATGGTTACCGGCGCTTGTCGGAGACGCTTGATGCAATTGACCGTGAGCGCGGTGGCCATGGTAGCCGCTTGTTTTACATCGCCAGTTCCCCGTCTTTTTTTGATGATATCCTCGAGAACCTGAAGCAGGCGGGCTTGAATCAATGCAACTGTGGAGAAGGTTGTTGGGCCAGGGTGATTGTGGAAAAACCATTTGGCACGGATCTGCCGACAGCCCAACATCTCAACCGGGTGGTCAACCGAACCTTTGAAGAAAAGGATACCTACCGGATCGACCATTACCTTGGGAAGGAAACCGCTCAGAACATCATGGTGCTGCGTTTTGCCAATGCCATTTTCGAACCCCTGTGGAATAACCGATCCATCGACCACATTCAAATCACTTGCTCGGAAAATCTGGGTATGGAAGGTGGCCGGGGCGGCTATTACGATAAGGCCGGAGCCTTACGCGATATGGTGCAGAACCACTTGTTGCAGTTGCTCAGCCTCGTGGCAATGGAACCGCCAACCGATCTCAGCGCAGATGGGGTGCGGGATGAAAAAGTCAAGGTGCTGCGCTCCTTACGGCAGTGGGATACCCCTGAGCTTGTGGAACAAAATGTGGTGCGTGCCCAGTATGTTGCGGGCCATGTCGATGGCGAAAATGTGGTGGGATACCGTGAAGAAGACCGGGTGGATCCAGAATCGATGACCGAGTCTTATGTGGCCTTGAAAATCTTGGTCGACACCTGGCGTTGGAGCGGGGTGCCCTTTTATGTGCGCATGGGCAAGCAGTTGCCTAAAAAAGCGACGGAGATATCGATTCACTTTAAGGAGCCACCCACGGTGTTGTTTAATGCTCTGTCCGGTGGAGTTCCGGGTGGGAATGTCTTGGTGATCCGGATTCAGCCCGACGAAGGGATTTCACTACGTATGGTTTCCAAAATCCCGGGGTCGAGCCTGCGTATGGAACCCGTGAAGATGGATTTCCACTATTCAACCAGCTTTGGTAAAGGAAGTCCGGAAGCCTACGAACGCCTCCTGTTGGATTCGATGGCTGGCGATGCCACTCTTTTTGCGCGCCGTGATGAAGTGGAGGAAGCCTGGAAATTTATCGATCACATTGAGCGTGCCTGGCATGAGGTCAAGCGGCCGCTGAAGATGTCCGAATACGTTGCCGGGACTTGGGGACCAAAGGATGCTGATGATTTGTTAGCTCGTGACGGGCGTAAGTGGAGAAGGTTGTAAGAGAAGGGATGATGATGCAAGAATCTGTTCAAGACGAGTATAGTTTGGCATTGGGGAAAGAGGTTCCCATTGCTTCAATCGACAAGGAGTTGCATTTGTTATGGGAGGCCGACAAAGCCAGCACCAATGCTTCCTTGATTAATCTGGCGGTGTATTCCGAGGCGGATGGGGCGATTATCCGGAACTCGGAAGTGGTTCAGGCAATCACCCGTGAACATGCTTGTCGCGCCTTGTTGATCGGGATTGACCGCGAGGCTTCCGAGGCTTCGATCCGTGCCTGGGTCACGGCGCACTGTCATTTGTCCCAGGGTAGAAAAAGCGTTTGTTGTGAGCAGATTGCATTTCAGCTGACCGGTAAGGCGACGGGGCGACTGCGCAACACCGTATTTGCCCACCTCAATAGCGACTTGCCCCTCGTTTTTTGGTGGCAGGGGGAGTTGTCTCCGATTTTTGGTGAGCGGCTGTACAGTCTGATTGACCGCTTTATTTTTGATAGCTCCGATTGGAAGTCTCCCTTGGAGTCTTTCCGTTGTATTGAGCAGGTGATGGAGGAGGTTGAGACCTTGCAGCCGATGGACATCGAGTGGACCAGGAGTTACCACATTCGCTATGCCATCGCCGGCCTGTTCGATGACCCGCTGGCGATGCGGGCCGCTGAACGGATGAACCGGGTGCGCATCGTGGCCCATCCGAAGCACCGCGTCGCCGCGCTGCAGCTCTTGGCATGGATGGCCGCATGCACTGGATGGCAGCGAAGCATGGACCTCGGCTTGATGGCCAGTTCTCCGGACGACCACTATTATTTTGAAAGCCGTGAGGGTGTGGATGTTACGGCGGTGATCGAACTTCATCCTGAGGGCCCACCCATTCGTCTAATCGAAGTTTCTTGTGCCGACTGCCTTGTTTCGGTCAGCCGTGAGCCCGGGTCGGCTTATTTGCAGCAAAAGCTGGATGCTGAGGGTCATGTCATTGACCGTTGCACTCCGGCTGGAAGTGAGGATGCTTCCGAGTTGGTGATGAATCAGCTTTCGATGGGAGGAAAGAATTCACTCTATCGGATGATGATGCCGGTGTTTCTTGACCTGTTGGGTGGAGAGCCAGAGCTGCCATCCACCATGAGTGTTCGTTAGTCGGTGTCTATCCTCCAGCGGCGATGGTGATGATCTCAAGTTGGTCCTGATCGCCGACGGGGGTGTTTGCGTATTCCCGTGGAAAGAGAGCCTTGCGGTTGAGTTCGACGACCACGGGTTTGTCTTCCAGTGATAGGATGGTTAGCAGCTCTTTGACGTTGAGATTTTTGGCGACCCGCTGTTCCTGGCCATTGATAGTCAAGGTGATCATTGCTTTGGATGAGATTCAGGAGTTGAGGATGCCGTGGTCCCAGTCTTTCCATACGGGGTCGTAGCCGTGACTGCGAATGAGCTCAGCGATGGCTTGCGGGCTGCGGTTGTCATCGATGGTGAATTGTTCGGTCGCCCGTTGCTGTTTTGTGGTGCATGGGGAGTCGAGTTCCACCCGGCGGCCTTTGACGGTCAGGTGGAGGTCGTCGGTTCCGGCGCCGGTATAGCCACCGGGATCGGTTTGGGATCCTGCGGACATGTGGGTGACGCCGAGTGGCAGTAGGGCATCGCGAAGTTCGGCAGGCTCCCGGGTGCTGACGACCAGGCCCACTTGCGGGAAACAGATTCGGAATGCGCAGAGGAGCTGAACGAATTGGCGGTCGTTGAGGATCAGTGATGGGTCGGCCTGGTATTGGTAGTTGCCAGCGTAGGGGCGCATTCTTGGGAAGGAGACGTTGAAGGAGGCTTTCCAGCAATGTTTGTAGAGGTATTCGAGGTGGCTGGCGAGTGCGAGTGCTTCACGCTTCCAATCCGCGAGCCCGAACAAGGCGCCGATCCCAATCCGGCGAAAGCCCCCGGCGTAGGCACGCTCCGGGCATTCCAACCGCCAGTCGAAGTTCTTTTTCGGGCCTGCGGTGTGGAGTTGGGCATACGTTTCCCGGTGATAGGTTTCCTGGTAGACGATCAGGCCTTCTGCTCCATGCTCGACGAGTTCTCCGTATTGGTGGTCTTCCATCGGGCCGACTTCGATGGCAACCGTCGGGATAAAGGATTTGATGGCATCGATGCAGGCTTGCAGGTAGCCGTCGGAGACAAACTTCGGGTGTTCGCCGGCGACGAGTAGAATATTGCGGAACCCGAGTGCGTGCAGATGTCTGGCTTCCTTGACCACTTGGGGGATGGTCAGGGTGGTGCGTAAGATCGGGTTGTCCCTTGAAAACCCGCAGTAGCTGCAGTTGTTGACGCACTCGTTGGAAACGTAGAGTGGCGCGTAGAGTCTGATGGTTTTCCCGAAATGCTTGCGGGTCAGGGATTGACTGCGGACGGCCATGGATTCGAGCTCGGCACCCGATTTAGGGGCGATAAGTTGCTCGAATTTTTTTAGCAGCGGGGATGCTTTTCCCGCATTGAATGTGTCCACGAAGCTCACGCGGCGCAGTCTTAGTCGGGACTGGCGAAGATTCAAGCTTTTCGCGTTGCGCGTTGAGCTGGGTCGAGAACCTTCGCCGGTTTTTCCCGGGGTTGGAAATTAATAGCCGTTTTCAGGCATCAGGGACGAGTGGTGTTCGACCAGTAGCCACTGCTGGGTGTCGGGGTCGAGTCTCACCGTGTAGGTAAAGCGGCCGATGGCCACTTGCTTGGGTTCACCCGCTTGTTTGACGATGTCAAACGCGTAGGTTCCACTGAAGCTGACGACTTCGGGGGTGAGTTCCCGGCCAGCGCATTCGAGGATTCGGCAGGAGATGGATTCACAATCGAGAAACGAGTCGAAGTAGGTTTTGACTTCTTCCTGGCTTTGGCGCAGGTGGTCACCGAAGGTGCCCCAGAAGGCGCAGTCTTTGGGGCTGTAGAGTGCAACAACCTGGGGGATATCCTTGGTATGGACGCGGGTGATCCATTCTTCGATGGTTTTCCAGGCGGCTTGGACGGCAGGGGATGTGGTTTGAGTGCTCATCGGGCGGGAAATTACCCGGGAATGATGATCGTGCAAGCATGATTCATCCGTTGTTCTGTCAGCAGAGAGCCATTAAATTAGACTAATTTGGAAATTGGCATTTATCGGGGGCGGGTTTAGGATGCGTCGCGATGTTGGAGCTGGTAGATGACGGAGGACCATTTGTGTATGTGCTGGGTGTGCTGGCATTTGTCAGTATGTTTTTGATCCTGGAGAGGATCTTTTTTTTCCAGAAGGTTCGAATCAATGTCGGCGATTTACTTTTGGGTTTGGCCAATCATGTGCGTAAGGGGGCCTTTGCCGAGGCCTTGCATGAGGCGGCGCGGGCACCGGGGCCAGCAGCCCGTGTGGCGCATGCTGTGTTGATGCGTAAGAATTTGCCGCGCCGGGATTTGCGGGATGTGGCTCAGGAAGCGGGGCAGTTGGAAGTGCCGCGCATGGAGCGTAATTTGCGGGGATTGTATGGGATTGCCTTGGTTGCCCCCTTGGTTGGGATGTTGGGGACCATCAGTAGTCTGGTGATGTTTTTTATGGAGATGAGCGAGGACAAGGGCTTTTCTTCGGCGTCGGCGATGTCGCGTGGGGTGTATCAGGCATTGGTGACCAGCGGGCTCGGCTTGGCGATCTCAGTTGCGGTGTTTTTGTTTTATCTTTTTTTCTACGGGCGGGTGAAGCGGATGGTGCATCGGATTGAGCGCACTGGCATTGAGATGGTGAATATTATTTGTGATGCACGTGAGCAGGGGGATATCGTTTCCTTTCGGGATGAGGCGGATGACGTTGTGGCGAAAAAACAGAGCAAGAAATAGCGATCGTTTGAGTTGATCATGAAGCTGGAGATGACATTGCCATCGAAGCCGGGGTTCTTGCATGTTCTCCCCGGTGTGGATTTGCTGGCATTGGTGTTGATGTTTCCCTTGCTTGGTTCCTCGTTTGTCCGTCAGGCGGGCATGGAGGTGACGGTGCACGAGTCTCCGTGGCGCTATGATCAGATGGATAACCCGGTAGTGATTACTCTGGGGGCAGGTGAGCAAACACCAATGTGGGTCAATAAAAAGCAGGTTGAAATGGATCAGCTGGAACGTGAAATCAAGCGCGTGCTTCAGGCCGAAGGTGGAAAGTCGATTACGACGGCTGTGGTCAGGTCGGATGTCGGGGTGCCGAGTGGGGTGGAAAAGGAAGTGATTATCCGGATTCAGAAGATGGGTTTGAACTGCGGCTTGGTCGGACGTCCAGCCGGGAAGTGAGGGGCTGCCCTCCAGATATTGACAATTATGTTTTTTCTTCGCCATAAGAAACAAAAGCGAGACCGGGGTGCTGGTCTGGTGTTTCGTTGGCGCGGCGCGAAGAGGCACCATGCGAGCAAGGTGTATGCTTTTCTTTTGAGTGCCGGCTTTTTTTCTTTTGCGGTATATGCCCTGAGAGTCGAGGGCTTGCGTTCCCCCTTGTTGACCAAGCGCACGGGAGATGTGGTATTGCTGAATGAGGGGAATCCATACTGTGCGTCGTTGATGTTGCAGATCGAGGAACGGTCGCCTTTTCCTCTCCGTTGGGACCCGGCCCAGGATGTGGAAACCATGGGACGGATTGGCTCGGCTGCGATGGCTTTGGAAGGGCGGGTTTGGGATTATCGGCCCGCTCTGGCAGAGGTTCCGGAACCGTTGCCTTCGACTGCATTGCCATCGGTGGTTGTGCGTGGGGCTTCATTATTTGATGGTTTGATTGCAGATGAGGTCGATGGGTCGGAGCCTGAAGTCCGGCATCCTGACCTTCAGGACCTTGTGCTGAGTGCGGAAATGTCAGCGGATGCCTCGTTACAGTCAGTAATTCCGGCGGGGCCATTACCTTTGCCCAGAGATTTGATTGCAGACGAGTGGTTTGGGCAATCGTTTCGCTTTTTGATCGGGGTGGACGCTCGAGGTGTGGTCCGTGGGTGTTTGCCTCTTTCCGGCGGCAATATGGAGGTGGCCAAACCGACAGCGAAACAAAAGTGGTTGGCGGCATGGTTACGCAGGACTCCCTTCCTTGCCTCTCGGGAGCCGGGCGGGCACATAGGGGTCTTGGAAGTTGAAATCAAAGCGCGGCAGGAATGATTGATTTGACCATGGAAGAATTCATCCTGTGGATGATTTGTGTGCCGATCCTGATGGTTGGGTTCTACACGGTTGCGGGTTCGTTGCAACGGAGAGCATCGCAGAGGCAAGCCCGCCGGCATATTGTGATCTGCCGTGTGTGCGGGTATCTGTATCACGACCGGAGCAGGAGCCGGGGGCCGCGCTGTCCGGAGTGCGGGCGCTCCAACGAACGGGGGCGTTCTCGCCGTTTGGGGTGATCCGGGGTGTAAATCAGTAGAAAATACGGTGAGCATCGGGCAAACTGACTCGCAGATGGTGCTTGCACTTGGGTGATTGTATTGGATAATGCGCCCAGCCAAATGCAACGGCACATTCCTATGAACGATCGCAGAGTAGTAATTACAGGCGTGGGGGTTTTGAGCCCTCTCGGAAATGATTTGGAGAGCACTTGGGCTGGACTCAAGGAAGGTAAGAGCGGTATTGGACCGATCACCTTGCTCGATCCCGAGCCATACAGTACCAAGATTGCCGGGGAAGTGCGCGGCTTTGAAGCTGCACCTTTTTTCAACACACCCAAGGACGCACGTCGTTGTGACCGCTACACCCAATTCGGAGTGGCTGCATCCAAGATGGCGATCAATGACTCAGGACTTGAGGATTATGCTGATCTCGATCGCGATCGGATTGGCGTCATGGTGGGGAGCGGTATCGGTGGTTTGGGAACGCTTGAGCGTGAGCACGCCAAGTTGGTTCAGCGTGGCCCCGGTCGCGTTTCTCCATTTGTCATCCCGATGATGATTTCCAACATCGCCAGTGGCTTGCTTTCCATGGAATATGGATACGGCGGACCCAATATGACGATTGTGACCGCTTGTGCCACAGCCAACCACAATATCGGTGAAGCATGGCGGATGATTAAATTCGGCGATGCCGATGCCATTATCGCCGGTGGAGCCGAGGCATCGATTCTTCCCATGGGGCTTGCCGGATTCGGTAATATGAAAGCGTTGAGCACCCGCAATGACGAGCCTGAGCGCGCATCACGTCCGTTTGATACGGGCCGGGATGGTTTTGTAATGGGTGAAGGTGCCGGAATGATGGTGGTCGAAGACTACGAACACGCCGTGAAGCGTGGCGCGAAGATTTATGCTGAAATCGTGGGTTACGGGGTCAGTGGTGATGCTCACCACATGACGCAGCCGCACCCGGATGGTGCTGGTGCCTCCCGCTGCATGAATATGGCCATGAAGCACGCTCAGATGAACCCGGAGGAAGTTCAGTATGTGAACGCCCACGGAACGTCGACTCCTCAGGGAGATATTGGCGAAACCAAGGCTGTTAAAGCGAGCTTTGGAAATCATGCCAAGGACGGTTTGGTTGTCAGCTCCACGAAATCAATGACCGGACACCTGCTTGGTGCTGCCGGTGGATTGGAGCTTTCCGCTTGTTTGATGGCGATCCGTGACAATGTGATTCCACCAACCATCAACTTGGAGAATCAGGATCCAGAATGTGATCTCGATTACTGCGCGAATGTGGCCCGTGAGACTGAAGTGACAGCTGCCTTGAGCAACTCGTTCGGCTTTGGTGGTCACAATGCCAGCTTGCTGGTTAAGCAACTGAGCTAGCGGATTTCCCCCCCCCTGATTTCCGATGGCTTACCTCTACGAGCGGCGCGTTGCGTTTGCGGACACCGATGCTGGTGGCCGGGTGCATTTTTCCCGTCTCTTCTGCTATGTGGAAGAGGCGGAGCATACCCTGTTAGCCGAGCTGAAACTTCCTGTGCTGGATGGTGGTGGCTGGCCTCGGGTTCATGTCGAGTGTGATTATTTTGCTCCTGTGGGTATGGGGGATGAGGTGGAAGTGATCTTGATACCGGAAAAGGTGGGGAGCACCTCGGTGCGATGGAGCTTCCATCTTTTGCATCGTGGTCAGGACGTGGCAAAAGGGGGGATGAAGACGGTCCGGGTCGACGAAAAGGGGAAGCCTGTCGTGATCCCCGAGGACTGGCGCATCAAACTCGAGGGAGTTTGATTTTTGTGAGGCTTCGGTAGGGAGGATTGGCCTCAATCCTCCGTGGTAGTCGGATGGGCCTCATGCCTTGTGGTAGGGAGGATTGGCCTCAATCCTCCGCAGTAGTCGGATGGGCCTCATGCCTTGTGGTAGGGAGGATTGGCCTCAATCCTCCGCAGAAACGACCTTATTGATCCGGGGTTTCCGGCGAATGCTTGAAGTTCTTGTCCAGAAACGACTGGATGGTAAAGATGACAAAGGTGGAGACTCCCCAGGCGAGGCCAAGCACCACACCGAAGTCGATGATACCACGCCATGGTTGAGGGCAAAAGGAAACCAAGATCACGAGGCAGATAATGCCCAGAGTCAGAATGATGGCCGTGAGTTGGGTTTTCCGTTTGGCGTGGAAATAGCCCATGCAGAAAAAGGGGGCAAGGAGGCCTCTGAGTAGATGCGGGTGGTCATACAGGTACTTCACCCTGGCTGCGGTTCGGGGAGAAAACTTCTTTTGGAACCCTCGGTACCCTTCACTCACCAGCATAAATAGGGCGAACAATACGAGCACCACCCATTGCCAGGTGCTGAGTCCCATATCAATGGCTTCTTTTGCCCGGGGGCTGAGCCGGTAAATGGCGCTGCCAATCAGGGAGCAGACTCCGATAAATCCCCATAGTGCCGCTAGCGTTCGCATCCCAGTCATCCTTGGTGCCGTTCCACCATTTGTAAAGCGGTGTCTTGCTTTGCTGTGACAGCACAGCTTGATCGATTTTTTAATCGAGCGCTATACGGAAGCATGCGGGTTTTCCGGTCAGGCTTTCCAGTGGGCTGCCCGGAAAATTTGGGCGTTGGTGATTCTCACGACCAGTGCAATGGTGATGTAGTTGCGGAGGATGGTCACTGGAATGATGATGAGTGAGAGCCTTTGTGCAATACGGAGCGTTTCCTGATCCGTGGCTACTTCGAAGATCAGGTGGATGCTGGTGGCGAGGACGAAGAAGAAGATGCAGCTCGACCACCAGAGAGGCAGTAGCAGCGGCATGGCGTCTTCCCGGCCATAACTGGCATTGCGGATTTCCCGCATGGAGACGTAGGGTTTCCAGAGAAAGAGAATGGGGATGAAGTAATAACCGACGGCGAGAGCCGGGGTGATGCTCATTTTAGGAGGGTCGAGCAGCCAGGCGTTTTTGCAGATTCGGTTGATCCAGATAGAGATGATGACAGCCAGAATAATACGCAGGCTGACTTGGGTCATGTGGCTGATCAGGTAGACTTTGACCAGTGGGCCGTCGGGCTCATACACCACATTGGCCGGCAGCATGTGGTTGAGGATGCCATTGAACAGCACCACCATGGCCTCAATCACGAGAAACGTGATGATAATGATCTTCAGAGGTCCGTTGTTGCGGAATCGGCCATAGGGGCCGCTGAGACGGATTTCCGAATCAGAGCGAAGTGAGCTGTCGGGGGCGGAGTAGGGGTTCATGAAGAGTGAGGCCTTGCCCCGGGATGGGCAGAATTAGGCCTCGGGTTTTTTGTCCAGATCGAATGCTTCGTGCACGACGCGGGCGGCGTCCTCGATGTTGGTTTCCTCGACGGTGACGGAAATCTTGATTTCGGAGGTGGAGATCATACCAATATTGATCCCGGCAGATCCAAGTGCTTGGAACATTTTGGCGGCCACCCCGGAGTGGGAGCGCATGCCGATGCCCACGGTGCTGAGTTTGGCCAGCCCCGCTTCGGTTTCGATTTGGGCTTCAGATGAGAGTTCTCCAAGCACAGGTTTGAGTGCGGCTTGGGCGCGACCCAAGTCGTTGGTGTGCATGGTGAATGAGTGTCTGGCCATACCGTTGCTGGCGATATTCGATACGATCATATCGATGTTGATTTCGGCATCGGCGAGGCAGCCAAGGATTTTGGCGGAATTACCCGGTTTGTCCGGGATTTCTGTGATAGTGACGCGGGCTTGGGAGCGCTCGATCGAGACTCCTCGGATAACTACAGCTTCCATGGCAGGATGTTCTTCGGTGACTAGGGTTCCAGGATTATCGTTCAGGCTGGAGCAGACTTCAAAGACCACCCCATATTTTTTTGCAAATTCAACGGAGCGCGATT
Source organism: Oceaniferula marina (assembly GCF_013391475.1). Lineage (NCBI taxonomy): Bacteria > Pseudomonadati > Verrucomicrobiota > Verrucomicrobiia > Verrucomicrobiales > Verrucomicrobiaceae > Oceaniferula > Oceaniferula marina. The sequence continues at coordinate 188,528 of NZ_JACBAZ010000006.1, forward strand.
GCATGACCTTACTCCCGGAGGAGGCCATCTCGAGCATTTCGTCGTAGGAAATTTCCGGCAGCTTGCGTGCGTCTTTCACCACGCGCGGGTCGCAGGTGTAGACGCCATCGACGTCGGTCAAAATCTGGCAAACATCGGCATTGAGTGAGGCCGCAACTGCAATGGCGCTCAGGTCGGATCCTCCGCGCCCCAGGGTGTGAATCAGGCCGTCATGGGTGACTCCCTGGAATCCGGCAACAATCACCACCTTGCCCTCGGCGAGGTAGCCTTGCACAATCGTCGGGTCGATTTCATCAATTCTTCCCCGCGTGTGGCTGCCAACGGTGCGAATGCCGGCCTGGCGACCGGTCGCTGATACGGCTTCGACACCCATGTCGTTGAGCGCCATGCAGACCAAGGCGATGGACTGCTGTTCCCCACTGGACAAAAGAACGTCGAGTTCGCGCTCCGGCGGACTTTCATTCAGCTCGTTGGCCATGCCGATCAGTTTATCGGTCACGCCTCCCATAGCCGAAACGACGGCAACCACTTGGTTGCCCTCATCGCGGAGTTTCTTGATGCGGGATGCGACATTGCGGATACGATCGATGCTGCCGACCGAGGATCCACCGTATTTTTGAACGATCAGAGCCATAACTGAGTAAAGACTAGGGCGGGGGAATAGGCTGAGGAGATCAAATGGTCAAGTAACAAGGATGACATTTCTCCGAACTTTTTCTGATCATGACCGATAGCTTGCCCTGGGGATGGCCTGGGAATACCTGATCGGATCAGCGCCTGTGAGCTCTGGAATAGGGGGCTGGGAAGGGAGTCAGGTATTCCTCTCTCCGAGAGCTTTCTTGGTGGCTGCGGCCAGTGGGCTTTGCATCAGTTCTTTCCAGTCTGCTTCGCTCGTGATTCGGCGCAATGTTGGGAGGGTTTCCACGGTGATGTTCGCTTGTTTCGCAGCCTCGAGGATGTGTTCTCCGGTTTTGTCATTCTTTTTGGAGGCTTGGCTTATTGCGGTGAAAAATTCGTCGTGCTGTTGTTTGCTTGCCAGGAGGTAGTGTCTGCTGTGCTGGCTCGGGCCAAGCATGATGTCTTTGTTTGCGCGCTCCATTCGGGCGAAGGCGAGGTTGATCCAGCGGGCCCCGCACTCGGGGCAGTCGCTGCCGATAGCGGCAATCGACTGGAATCCATCGAGGAACCCCTGCTCGAAGGCTCTCGTTAGTTTGTCGCCGGTAGATCCTTGGCCTTGGGCGTAAAAATCCACTTCTTGGAGGTGCTTGTCGTCGTGTTGGTTTCGCCGTGCCGCGTAGACTTCAGGCGAAATACCCGGCCGGGCATGCATCTGCGGTAATAGCCAGAACCGGATCGCGTCGCCGGCATCATCGGGCGCATAACAAAAACGAATCCGTGTGTTTTCGAGCCCCTGAAGTTGTTTCAGCAAGACATCGACCATGGCCTTGGCATACTCGGCTGCGGTGTTGGCTCCCAGATCTTCTCCTAATCCGACAGTATGATGTTCTGGAACGGGTTCGCTGAGGAAGATAAGGAGCAATCGCATGCCTTGATCTAGCATGGAATGCTCTCGGGGCTCAATCCGCGATTGTCGATTTGAAGTCTGGCAGAAAGCTTGGGTGTTTTTTTAGATTACAGATTCGTCGATTTTTTCCTTTTGATTTCTTAAATAAATCGGTATTTTGCTTCAGAGTAATCTACCCGTGGTGGGTGATCATTGATGTGAACCGATCGAACCGACGCAATCGTGGCCGGAGACAGAGTCTCGAACAGCGCTACAGCAAGATGCATGCGCGTACCGAGCGCATGCATGCCGGGGTGCGTTTTTGTTTTTGCGTCTTGGTGTTGATGTTGTGTTCGGCGTTTATGGCGGCGGCTTTACCGCATTATCGACAGCTTCAAAAAATGCGGCATGAGCTGAGTGACGTGCAAGTGAGTGAAGAGGAGGTGCTCGATCGGGTGGATGGCAAGACCAGAGAGTTGGATGCGATTCGGAATGACAAGGAATACCGTGAGATCATTGCGCGGGACCGCTTGAATTATTATATTCCGGGCGAGCACATTTTTCGCATCGATGATGAGTCCCGTAAATAAGAGTGGTGGTGGGATTCGCTAAGGTGGCAGGCGATTGGCGCTTGCACTTATGCGGCTTGCGGGTAATCTGCCGCGCAATTGGATTGAGCAGCTGGGCGAAAGATCGCTGAACTCGGTGGCTTGATCGAATCCATGTTGATTTTTATGAAACGATTTACCTGTATTACCATGTTTCGACCCTTGTGTGTGGTTGTTTTGGCGTCTTCGCTTGGCTTGACTCAAGCTCAGGATGACGCGGCCGAGAATAAGCCAGCGGCTGTTGAGCCCGGTAAAGTTCCAGCGGCAATTGCGGCTTATCTCGCCAAGGACAAACCTGTGATGGGTGAAGTCGGGGCGATTGTGCCACCAAAGGAAATCAACAAGTACATTGCCAAGGTTCAGGCTGCAGCCAAGGCTGATACCACGGGATGGCACAAAGAGTATGCCAGCAAGTCCAAGCCAGGTCTGCCGCTTCCGTATCATGAGAACCTTGGCCTTACCAAGGCTGAGTATGATGAATACCTCAAGCTCTGGGATGACCGCCAGTTCAAGGCCGCCCAGAAAGTGGTGCTTCGCCTTGAAGAACCCAAGCCGGGTGAGTGGATGGTTCGGGTGAGCGGTGTGGGTGGTCCGATTTCTCTACTGCGCTACCTCTCGACCCAAGATGCATGGAAGTCCACCAATGGACAATTGAAGCGGATTGAAGACATCGATGCCGCTGAGCGCAGTATTCTCGGAGCCTGGAAGGGTAAGGAGTGGCGCTTTGAAGAAAAAACCGATTTTGTTTGGACCACGGAAAATATTGCCCTGGGAAAATACAATGATGGCAAATTCTGCCTTTTGATTTATCGCATTCAGGAGCGTATTTCCGGATACGATAAAAGTATGGTCATTCGCTTTGCTCCGCCTGCTGCGGCTAAAAAGTAATTACCCCAAAAAAGGATCCCAATTACCTGTCACTTTAAGCAGATGCCGATCTTTTGAACGAGGTCGGCATTTTTGTTGGGAGTTTTTTTGCGTTGTGCCAGCTTGCTGAACGGCTCGTGTCTTCTGCATTGCGGGTGAGGTTTCCTTCGTCTAGCATTTTGGCTCGCCCTTCCTCGGATGGCTCCAGTTTCCATGTTCCCATTATTCAACACGTCGCTTATTCGTCGCTTGTTTTCCAAGCGGCGGTGTTTGCGTGTTGTGCTGTATTTCTTTGTTGGCTTGATGCTTTTGTGGGGGCTTTCCAACCTCTGTTTATCATCGAGTTGGGTGACCGGTATGCTCGCGGAAAAGGTGCAGCAGAGGACGGGGGTCCCATGCCGGATCGATCGTGTCTCCTGGTCACCATGGAATGGGGTGACGGTGCGAGGACTTGAGTTTGATCCATCGGAAACTTTTGATTCGGGAGAAACTGTCCGCTCACTGCTGGTCGTTGAGCGTATTCAGGTGCGGCCTTACTGGGGGCCGTTGGTCCGTGGGCAGTTGCGCCTGCGAGAGGTGACGATTGACTCCCCTGAACTCAACCTTTCCGTTGAGTGGGTCAGGGAGGCATTGGCACGGATGTTGGACGGGAGATCGTTATCCTCTCCTGCTCCCGCACTTGCGGATTCCCGCGGTGGAGGTTCCGGTCAAGATCGTGGGCAGGGGGCTGATGGTCATGCCGATGGCGGCGGCACGGGCAGATCGGCTAGGTCTTCAACGGATGGTAAATCCCAGGGGTCTGGAGGGGATGAGGCGAAGGGGCCTCCACCTGCCCGGGATCGATCATCTGCGCCTTCGGAGCAAGGAAAGCCTGAAGCTGGCTTGCCTATGCTGGTCCGGGTGAATCATGCCCATCTTCGTTGCGACTGGCATGCCAAGGGGCTTACGCTTTTTGAGTTGAAGGATGTGGATTTTGAAATCTCTCTGATGGGGGAGGATAGCGAAGGCCAACTCCATATTGGCAACATCCGTGGGCTTGGGCTGGAAGATAAAAAGGCATTCACCAAGGTCGCTCAAAAGCTCGAATGGAAACGGCCGTATTTGCAATGGCGCATGGATGAGGCCTCACTTGCGGGTGTACAAGTGGCGGCGCACATCAAGGTGTTGTGCAGTCAGGATGTGCGAAGTTTGAAGTTGTTGCCCTTTGCTGTGGATTTGGTGGTTAAACCCCAGACCTTGGCGTCGGTGGATGGGTTGGATCGTATGGCAATGCATCTTTCCGGGGATCGTGTGGAAGGCCGGTTGGTGGCTTCCGGCCTGTTGGCTCAGCCAGGATCATGGAGGGGGAAGATGCATCTATCAGGGAGTGGTTGGCGTTTACGTGAAGCGCATGGCCGCCACGATGTGGTCTTTGATGACGTGCAGATACCGGCCGTCTATCGAGCAGGCACCCTGCAATGGGGTGGTGTGCGTTTGGTTGGCGAGGATGTTTCGATCCTGGGCAATGGCAGGGTGTCGGTTCAGCAGGGGGTGTTATCGGTGACCCGGTTGGTGGTTTCTCCCGAAGTGAGTGAGATGGTCGGGCGGGGTTTGCATGGTGCGGGCTTGGCTCGGAACGGCCCGGCATGGTGGCGGAACCTCGACACTCCGGATCGTAAGGTGAGGGATTTATTGCTTAGCGGAAGTTTGGAGAATCCCTTGGTGGATGCCGGATACCAAAATCAGCAAATTCCAGTCTGGGAAATTCTTGGAAAAACCCTAGCCTTTGTCCGGCAGGAAATGCGCGAGGAGGGAGTCGCCCTACAAGCTTTTCCCTCCCCGGACTTGGATCAGCAGCAGCCCGACCAAGGCGATTAGCAACCATCATTGGCTTATGCGTATTATCAGTGGAACAGCAGGAAAACGAACCCTTCAGGTGCCCAAAGCGGTGACCCGACCCAGTACGGACCGATTGCGCGAGGCCTTGTTTTCCATTCTCAGCCATCGGATGGAAGGGGCGCGTGTGCTGGATTTGTTTGCCGGTTCGGGAGCTTTGGGTTTGGAGTGTTTGAGCCGCGGCGCAAAGAGCTGCGATTTTGTCGATGATAGTCGTGAGGCCGGGCGGGTGATTCGTCGGAATCTGAAATCACTGGGCTTGCAAGGTGGTAGTATGAATGAACGCGATGTGTTCGGTTTTTTGCGTGGCGGTGTTGGCCCCTACGATTTGGTGTTTGCGGACCCTCCTTACTATCAGTCCCGAGGGGACCGGGACTTTATCGCGGAGTTGCTACAGCACGAAACCCTCCCTCAGATGGTCGCTGAGGACGCTTTGTTGGTTCTTGAAGACCCCCCGGCTAATCGGCGGGACGGACTGGAAGAGGGCACTTGCTGGAGTCTGCTGGACCGCAGGAAGTATGGAAGTTGTGGGATTCTGTTTTACCAGCGAGTCTTGAACCCTTAAGCTTGTTTCCGATGCCTCGTCCTCTGGTTCTTTTTATCTACAATGTTTTGCTCCCGGTGTTTTTCATCGTGGCGTTTCCGGCCTGGCTTCTCAAGATGTGGAAGCGTGGTGGGTATGGGTCGGGTTTGTTGCAGCGTTTTGCCAGGTACCGGGAAGCGGCGTCGGATGAGCCCAAGCAGGTGGTTTATGTGCATGCGGTGAGCGTTGGGGAGGTGTTGATTGCCTTGAAATTGATTGATACCTGGTTGCGGATGCACCCCGATGAACGATTTGTTCTCGCGGCTACGACCGCGACTGGCCACGAGGTGGCGCGGGAGAAGGCTCCGGGGCAGGTGCGGGTGATTTACAGTCCGATTGATTTTGGTTTTCTTGTCCGGGCGGTATTTCGCAGGTTTTCTCCTTCACAGGTGGTTTTGATTGAATCGGAGGCCTGGCCGAATCTGCTGAATGTGGCCCGGCTGAACAAGGTTCCGGTGTCGATGGTGAATGCTCGCTTGTCCCGCAGGTCCGAGCAACGGTTCAGGAAGTTTTCCGCGATGACCTTGCCTTTGTTTGAAATGGTGGGACGTTTTTGTGTTCAGAATGACGAGGATGCCGGCAGGTTTCGAAGCTTGGGCATCGAGGAGGAAAAGATCACGCTGACCGGCAGCATTAAGTTTGATCCTGCAGGTGGTGCTGTGCCGCGTGCCAGGGAAGAATTTCAAGAAATGTTGGATGGTTTCGGCCCGGGGCGGCGGGTGGTGATGATCGCGAGTACGCATCCTGGTGAGGAGCGTGCTCTGGCGGAGACCTGCAAGCGTTGTCGGGAGGATTTTTTGTTGGTGGTGGTTCCCCGGCATGCGGAACGGCGAGCGGAAGTGAAGGCTGAACTCGAGTCCTTGGGCTTGGAAGTGGTCTTGCGCAGTGCATTTGTCCCGCCCGGTCAATCGGCATGTTTGGTGGTGGATTCCACTGGTGAACTGAGGGATTGGACGGCACATGCGGATGTGATGGTGATTGGGAAAAGCTGGTTGGGTGAAGGTGGACAGAATCCGGCCGAAGCGATTGTTGCGGGAGTGCCTGTTGTTTGTGGTCCTCACATGGGAAATTTCGAGCCGTTGATCAGTATGCTTCGGGAGTCAGGTGGTGTGGAAATGTTATCGGGGCTTGAGGAGCTAGCTGGGACAGTGGACGAATTGTTAGTGGATGTGGAGCGGCGACAGCGAATGGTTGAAAATGCTCGGAAGGTGCTATCGATCCATGATCATGCGGTGGAGCGAACCGTGCGCTGTTTGCGCTGATATCAGCCCCCGTCCAGTGAGCTGGATGCCGGTTTGATGAAGCGAAAAAAAAGGACAAAAGTTCTGCATTTGAAAGCTTCCGTTAGCTCGAAAAACATGCAATTATCCCGCCATCCATGAGCGAAAAAGACCCAAAATCGGACGCAAACGAACAACTTCCGGACCTGAGTGGTTTGAATTTTGGCCCGGCATGGGCCCGTGATCAACCCAAAGGAAGATCTCGCAGCAGGCAAGCTGGTAAACCCGAACACAAAGGTGACCGCCGGAATCAAGGGGGGCAACGCAACCAGGGAGATCGACGGAATCAGTCGTCGGATGCCAGGGGGGGGCGTCCTCACAAAGGCGGTGGACCTCGACCACATGGAGGTGGACGGGATCAACGTGGATTTCGAGGTAAAGGTCGCAGGGATGACCGCGACCATCAGGGGGGTGATCGACGCAAGCCGATGACGCCGGCTCCGGATGGAATGACGGCCCGGATCATGCCGATTGAGGAGGGCTTGGATGCCTTGGCAAAAGATATTGCCGCTACGGGGCGGACGCATTCCGTGTTTGATATTGCCTGGATGATCTTAGGTGGCTTGGAGCGCTTCCATGTGATTTTTGAAAGCGAGCAACAGCCTCTATATCGGAATAAACATGATCACTCGATCTGGCTATACCAGAAGGAGTGCATGGCGCATTTTTGGGCGAAGGGGATTGTGAAACGCTACTACGATGAGGAAATCGTCGATGTCGAGGCTCCCAAAGGAAATTTCCAGTCGGTCGCTCGCTGTGGTCTGAGTGGAAATTTGATTGGTCCTCCGAACCACCATGGCTACCAGAAGAGTGTTTTGGATTTACATCGTGAGCGATTCTCCAACATGGCCTTGGACCGTTACAAATCGAAGATTGTGATGGAGCATGGTGAGGAAGTGGTCCAGGAGTGGCTCGATAGCATGACCAAGCACGTGCGTTGGCGCCCGAAGTCAGAGAAGGCGACCGAAGAAAATACCGACAACAAGGAGCTTGAGGAATCACCTGATACCCCGGAGGACTCAGTTGATTCCAAGGCAGATGCCGAGGCCCAGGCCGTAGATGTTGAAGCAACGGAAACGACGGAAGCCGCCGAAACGGCTGAGGCCCCAAAAAATGAGATCGAAGAGACGGTCGTGATCCTCGATAGCCGCCAGGAAGTGGAGAATCATTTCTTGTCCCACGGCTTTGAGCAGGAATTTGAAAGTGGGAAAATCATGTCGGTGCTAGCCAATGTGCCGCCCAAGATGATCGACCCCGCATTGTTGACGCTTTTGAAAACCACCGTCACGGAAGAGCGCCGGTACCCTGGAAAGGTGGCATCGATTTTGTGTCGCCAGATGAGTGGCCGTCACCTTGCGGTCTTCAAATGGAAAAAACATCTGCACTGTGGTCCGGCGCGTCCGAAAAAGGTGCCGGATAATATGGAGATGGCAGAGCGTCCGTCCCAGTTGTTCCACTGGGTGATTGAGCACCCGAGTGGGAACATTGACGAAATGTGGAAAGAGCTTCTTCCCGAAGGGATCGACGATGAAACCAAACACCTTTGGTATCACGACCTGCATTGGTTGATTAACGAGGGGATAGTCCTTCTGTTTTCTGACGGTAAGTTGCACGCGGCCAAGGAACTTCAGAAAAAAGCACCCGTGGCAGCCAAGCCTGCCGCTGGCCCTCAAGCAGAAAAACCAGCGGCCGAGTCCAAGGATGAAGCCCCGGTTGAAGCAAAAACAGACGCAGATTCTGAAACCAAGCCTGAAGCAGAAGCCAAAGTTGAGCTTGAAGCAACGCCTGAAGTGGAACCCAAAGCTGAGGAAGAAGCCGCGCCAGCGGTCGTAGCTGTAGAAGAAAAACCTGAGCAAGCTGCTGAAGCGGATCAGGCTGTGAGTGACCCTAAGCAAGAAGGTTCTGAGTAGTCGGAACCCTCTTCGCTCGGCGCAACGAGCTATCGATCATGCAGGGTGGTGGTAGGGAGGATTGGCCTCAATCCTCCACCCATGCCCTGACTCTCCGCCGTTACTTCTTCCCAGCGGACGGAATCGATGTCCCTTTTGGATGAAATAATGACATGAATGAATTAGTTAAAATGAGAGGCGTGGTTGAGGGGTTTGAGCGAACGACCCATACAAGTGGAACTTCGAATCGGACATCAACAACGCATTTGTCACTTTTCAGGATTGGTCAGAATCACGTCTTGTTAAAAACGAGTATCCCCAGTGTGATCGCTAATGGTGATGAAGTGCTTATAGCTGGCATGAACATCAATGGGCAGTTTCAGGCACTTGCCTGTAGGAATGTAACGACAAATTGGACAAGTCCACTTGTACAACAGGGGTGTGTGTTCATCGCCTTAATTGTTATGGCCGTCGTTTCGTTTTCGCTTTTCTTTTTGGTTTTGCCCATCCTTATGGGGTGTGGTTGCATTTTCTTTGCTTACAAAGTTAAAAAACACGACAAGCTCTTACAAGAAGCTCATTATATGGTGCTACAAGACTAACCGCTTGCTTCCGGTGATCCATACCTTGGCCGGGCTAGGGCGAATGCGCTAGGGGCTAACAGCCTGCGGCGCTGACAGGATTCACATGATTGAAGAGGGTATACAGGATTTTTTTGGAAGGTAGCGATAGGTTTTGGGCAAGCCTTGATCTTTGAAAATTAAAAATCCTGCCCATCCTGTCAGCGCCGCAGGCATCACCCTAATGTAGGAGCCTTGTTGGCAGGGCTCCGCTTTGCAGCTTGGCTGCAGGTGTTTTGCTTGTTACAAGTGGTTCATGTCTCAGTTATTTATCCTTACAGGTGCGGGGATTTCTGCGGAATCCGGTCTTAAGACCTTCAGAGATAGTGACGGCTTGTGGGAAGGTCACCGGGTGGAAGATGTGGCCACTCGTGATGCCTACGCGCGGAACCCCAGGATGGTACATGATTTTTACAATATGCGCCGGTCCCAGTTGCAGACGGTAGAGCCGAATGCTGCGCACAGGGCTCTCGGCCGTTTGGAAAAAGAGTGGCCGGGGCAACTCACTTTGGTGACGCAAAATGTCGATGATTTACACGAGCGGGGTGGCTGCTCGGATGTCTGGCACATGCATGGAGAGCTGCTCAAAAAACGTTGTGAGCTCTGCAATACAGTCAGCGCATGTCGGGAAGATTTGTCGGTGTTTTCCGAATGCTCCCAATGTGGTCATGCCGGAGGGCTCCGTCCTCACATCGTGTGGTTTGGTGAGATCCCCTTGCTGATGGATGAAATCTACGAACGCGTGTCCAAGGCGGATCTCTTTGTTTCGATCGGGACATCGGGCGTTGTCTACCCGGCTGCGGGTTTGGCGGCTGAAGCCAAATCCCAGGGTGCCCGCACGGTCGAACTTAATATGACGGATACCGAAGTCTCACCATGTTTTGATGAACTGATCCACGGGCCTGCCACCGAATCCGTTCCTGCCTGGGTAGATGCATTGTTGAGCGAGGGGCTGTGACTGGAGCGTCTCTGCGTCCTTGTTATTCAGCTTGGCTGATGTCCTCGCCCCCCTTGCTTCCGGCATGCTGGGGTTGGGCCGGTTCCGGTGTCCATTCCGGTTCGGGTTGCTGGCTGTCCGGTTTTGACAGTTGTTGGATAAAAACATAGGTAAGCAGACCGATTACAATGAGCGCGGCTGCCAGTCCGATGCCTGCTTTGGATTTGTTTTGCGTGTTGCTGGGGCTCGTCCTGCAATGGTGGGTAAAATGCGCATGCGGGCTTGAGTGGGTGGGGGCGGTCGGAGCGGGAGTATGGCTTGCCGCTACCTCCGGCTCTGGGGTTGAGTTGAGTAAGCCTTCGATGGCTTCGGCAAATGCTTCGGCCTCCTGGTAGCGATGATTTGGGTCAGGGTGGATGGCCTGCAATACGACATCGTCGTAGGCCGGCGGGCAATCGGCGATGAGGTAGGACGGCGGAATTCTCTCTTCTCCCGGGAGCTCTCCGGTGAGAAGTTCGTAGAAAAGCACTCCCACCGAGTAGATGTCGGTTCGGGCATCAAGTTTACACCCTTGGTAGTGGGTTTCCGGAGCTGCGTAGTCCGGGGTGCAGAATGATTCTGCCTGGTTGCCGAAGTCGGTCCCCACGGCCTCGGCGATGCCAAAATCGACGATGTTGGCTTGGAATGAAGCATCCACTAAAATGTTTGCGGGTTTGATATCCCGGTGCAGGATCCGGTGGTGATGGGCGTGTTGTAGCCCCCGGCAAATGCCGGCGACAAGTTCGGCGGCTTCGCATGGCACCAGCGATTTGCCAGCACAGGAATCGTGCAGCGATTGGCCGTCGATGAACTTCATCACGATGTAGAGCATGTCTTTGACCTCCCCGAAGTCGTAGACGGCCACCAGATTGCGATGGTTGAGTTTGGCCATGGCTTTGGCCTCGCGCTCAAAGGAGGTGCGAAATTCCTGATCCTGGCAGAGCTCGGGGTGTAGGATTTTGACTGCAACCGCCCGATCCAGAGATTTTTGCCTGGCCTGATAGACCGCGCCCATTGCCCCGCTGTCGAGGAATCGTTCAAAGCTGTAGGCGGGCAACATCTCCTCCAACTCCTCAAGTGAAAAGGGAGGGGCGATAGCTTCGCTTGGTTCGACGGTAGGCTGGTCCATGGTAGGAGCCTGAACTGGCTGTGGACCCGGTGGGGGCTGTCGGGATCGTGTGTTAGCTCATGCTTGCGGTGTGTGGGCAAGCAGCGGAGGAGGATGGGAGAGAGAGGGTGTGTGTGTGGAAACGACCGTCTGGGCCCATTCGTAGGTGTGTGTAGTTAAGTATGGTGGGCCCAGACGGCCATGAGGGATGCAGAAACGTTTGATCTGAAGCGTTACGCGACCGGGCAGTTGTTCAACTGCTGGAAGAAATCATTTCCTTTGTTATCCACGAGGATGAAGGCCGGGAAGTTTTCCACCTGGATTTTCCAGACGGCTTCCATTCCGAGCTCCGGGTATTCGAGGATTTCGAGGGATTTGATGTTGTCGCGGGCCAGCAGGGCTGCCGGGCCACCGGCGCTACCGAGGTAGAACCCGCCGTGTTTTTGGCAGGCGTCGGTCACCTGCTGGGAGCGGTTTCCTTTGGCCAGCATGACCATCGATCCTCCGTTCTCTTGGAACAGGTCGACGTAGCTGTCCATACGGCCGGCGGTGGTTGGGCCGAAGGATCCGGATGCGTATCCTTCAGGAGTTTTGGCGGGGCCTGCGTAATAGACCGGGTGGTCTTTGATATACTGGGGTAGTTCACCCTCTTTCTCGAGGCGTTCCTTGAGTTTGGCGTGGGCGATATCGCGGGCCACGATGATGGTGCCGGTCAGCGACAGTGCGGTGGTGACGGGATACTTGTTCAGGGTTTCCAGCACCTTGTCCATGCCTTCGTCCAGATTGATTTCCACGCCCTTGAATTTCCAGTCGCGGAATTCGTCAGGGATGAATCGGCCGGGGTTCTTTTCGAGTTTTTCAATGAAAAGGCCTTCCTTGGTAATCTTGGCTTTAGCCTGACGGTCAGCGGAGCAGGAAACTCCGATACCAACCGGGCAGGAGGCTCCGTGACGCGGCAGGCGGATGACCCGAACGTCGAGCGCAAAATATTTACCGCCAAACTGAGCTCCAATTCCAATCTCACGGGCTGCAATCAACAGCTCCTCTTCCAGTTCGGTGTCGCGGAATGCTTGCCCGTGCTCGTTTCCAGCAACCGGTAGGTCGTCGTAGTAGCGGGCAGTTGCCAGTTTGACGGTTTTCAGGTTGGTTTCAGCCGAGGTGCCACCGATGACAAAGGCGAGGTGATACGGTGGGCAGGCTGCAGTTCCCAGCGACTTCATTTTTTCAATACAGAATTCCATCAGTCGCTTCGGATTGAGCAGCGCCTTGGTTTCCTGATAAAGGTAGGTCTTGTTGGCTGATCCGCCACCTTTGGTCATGAACAGGAACTTGTAAGCATCTCCGTCGTTGGCGTAGAGGTCGATTTGGGCCGGGAGGTTGGTCTTGGTGTTGACCTCTTCATACATCGAGAGTGGTGCGGTCTGCGAATAGCGCAGGTTTTCCTCGTTGTAGGTTTTGTGAATACCCTTGGAGAGATACTGGGCGTCGTCGCAGCCGGTCCAGACTTGTTGACCTTTTTTGCCGACGATGATTGCGGTTCCGGTGTCCTGGCAGAGTGGCAGGATGCCGTTGGATGCAATTTCCGCGTTTTTCAGCAGCATCAGCGCGACCATACGGTCGTTGTCTGTGGCTTCCGGGTCCTTGAGGATCGCGGCAACCTGCTCGATGTGCGAGGTCCGCAGGGTGAATGAAACGGCCTTGAACGCCTCGTTGGCAAGCAGGGTGAGCGCTTCGGGCTCTACTTTGAGCATGGGTTTGCCATCGAATTCGACCACGGAGACGTGATCAGAGGTGATTTTTTCGTATTCGGTGCAGTCTTCACCTTGTGGGAAGGCTTCTTGGTAGTAAAAGGGTGTGTTGGCCATGGGATGAGTGGTGTGAGGTTGTTGTGATCTTGTTAATGAATTCTCAGAGATACGTAAGAATATAAGATGATTGAATCGTTTGCAACAGTGCGCGTTGTCTGCTGCTGATGGAATAAAGTCCCTGAGTGACGTGGAATCAATAGGAAACAGAGAATGCGCAGGAAAAGTGAAGAAATGAGCAAAAATGGCTTGATTTGTCGGTCGGATCCGTTATCACGCGCCTCCCAATGGCTAAGAAATCATGGATCGCGCGCAACAAGCGCAAGCAAAAGACTGTCGCTAAGTATGCTGAACTGCGTAGGCAACTCAAGGAAGAGAATGACTACGTTGGCCTTAGCATGCTTCCACGTGACGCAAGCCCTACTCGTGTGGTGAACCGCTGTCAATACACCGGTCGTCGTCACGGATACCTCCGTCGTTTCAAGCTTTCACGTATTTCTTTCCGTGAGCTTGCATCGCACGGCATGATCCCCGGCGTCACCAAATCGAGCTGGTAAGCTTGCCTTTATTGTATTATTTTCAAACGCAAGGTGGTGAGAGTCCACCTTGCGTTTTTGTCTTGCCTGTTTTCTGGCGAGGTGGAAACGGTTGAGGGACCAGAAACCTTCTGACTTTCCCTTCTGACTTTCTGAACCTTCTCGCTGACCTGAAACTTTCGCAGAGACTCACTGTTGTTATGCCACTATACGAATATATCTCCCAGCATCCGGATGATCCGGAGCGTAGTTGCCGCATTTGCGCACGGGGGTTTGAGCTTCGCCGCCCGGTGGACCGTGAGGCTCTGGAAAGCTGCCCTTTGTGCAAACATCCGGTTCGTAAGGTGATCAGTCAGGTGAGCACGCCGCGCGTGGTGAAACCCTTTTCCACGGTCGACGCCAAAAAGGCTGGATTTACCGTGCTTGAGAAGCGGGACGAGGGCGTTTATGAGAGGCAATGAAAGGGCTCCGCTCTCATACGACTGCTGCCCTATCATGTCATGCTTCCTGATTTTACCCTTGTCCTGACGGGCTGATAGATGCTTAACTGAATGCCTGTCAGCCTGATTGAGCCTCGATGGCATCAGGTCCATGCCGATGAACGTTCCAGACATACTTCAAACACTTCAGCCCCTCTCGGGGGTGTTTTCTCTCATCGCCGGTAATGCGGGTGAGATGCTGCATGACTGGCCGACGGTGGGGCAAACTCTCTGGTTTGTTTTCGGCTGCACGTTTTTCCTGCTGCTGAATGCCTTTTTTGTGGCGTCTGAGTTCGCCATCGTCAAAGTCCGCAGAAGTCAGATCGACATTGCGGAGGGGAAATCCAAACGCAACACAGCAACCGCCAAAAAGGTGGTCGACAATCTCGACGCCTACCTCTCGGCCAACCAGCTTGGAATTACGATTGCATCCCTGGCTCTTGGATTGTTGGCCGAGCCCTTTATCGATTCGTTGCTGAAGTATATCCTACTGAATCGTTTTGATGTCTGGTTCCAGTGGGACCTGAGTCCGTATGCGGATCGGATTAACTATCTTTCTTATGGTGTGGCACTTGCCTTTTTTACCATTCTGCATGTGGTGATTGGCGAGTTGATTCCGAAGGGGATCGCCATTCGGAAGCCACTCCAAGTGACCTTGTTGATTGTGCGCCCCCTGCATTGGTTTTACGTCAGCTTTTCCTGGTTGATCCGCCTGTTGAACCATTTTTCCAATCTGATTCTCAAGAACCTGTTTCATATTGACCCGCTGAACGAGGGGGAACACGCACATAGCTCTGAAGAGCTCGCGTTGCTGGTGGAGGAAAGTGAGAAAAAATCGGAAGTAACCGAAAAAGAACGGGAGATCCTAATCAATGCGCTGGAGCTCAATGACGTGACGGTGAAGGATGTGATGACTCCCCGCAGTGAGGTGGTGGTCCTCGATGTCGATGCCAATTTTGCGACCAATCTGGATATTGCCACACGCAGTAAACATACCCGATTTCCCCTTGTGAAGGGGCATCTTGACCATGCGATGGGGCTGATCCACATCAAGGACATCCTTACCATGCTTCATGACGATGACCCGGATCTGTTCAGTATCAAGCGCTCACTCAAGGTGGTTCCCGAGACCATGCCCTTGGATGTGCTGTTGCAGTTCTTCCTCAAGGAGCATGCGCACCTGGCCCTGGCGGTCGATGAACATGGTGACCCGGCAGGGCTTGTTTTCCTCGATAACGTCATCGAGGAGCTGGTGGGAGATATCCAGGATGAATTTGACAACGAGCGCAGTGCCTTTTCCCAGATCAATGAGCGTGAGTTTGTAGTCGAAGGGGGCATGACTCTCAATGAATTATCCGATCATGTGCCGGAGCTCGATCTCGAAAGCGGCGAGGTCAGCACCGTGGGGGGCTACATTACCCGGGAGCTCGGACGGATTCCAGAGCCTGGAGAAAGCCATGAGATCATCGGTTATGAAGCCAAGGTGATGAACACCGACGGACGTCGCGTGGGACAAGTGCATTTTAGGAGGCTCAAAAAGGTCACGAAGGAGTTGGACCCGCAACTGAATGCCGGTGAGATTTAATGCGTCCCGCAGGGGATTCTCTCAAAGACTTGAAGCTTCCCTGACTCCCTGACTCCCTGACTCCCTGACTCCCTGACTCCCTGACTCCTAGACTCCTAGACTCCTAGACTCCTAGACTCTAGGATCTGAAAAATGCTCTTATCATCGCTTCGCAGATGGGTTAGGCTGCGCCTGTGACGATCCAGGTTGATTCTTTTTTACTGTATATTGCGACTGAGCGGGGTTTGTCCACCGCTTATCAGCTGTCGGTGCGACAGAGTCTGGATGCCTTACTGGACTGGGTGAAGGCGAAGGGCGTCAGCGATTGGAATGAATTGGGTACGGATGAACTGACATCCTTTCTCTCCGACCAAAAAGATCGTGGGCTTTCCGCCGCCTCACTGCGGATTGCAGTGGTTCACTTGAAAATATTTTTCCGGTATCTGGCCTCTAAAAAAGTCATTCTCGCGGATCCTGCCGAGCCCCTGATGCCCGTGAGGGGTGGGGTGCACCTCCCCGAAACCTTGAATGAACAAGACGTCAAACGCTTGCTCGAATCCGTCGACCAAAGCAAAATCCTGGGGCGTCGTGATCTGGCAATCCTCGAGGTTTTCTATGCCTCCGGCCTCCGGCTATCCGAGCTTTGTGGGGCCCGCCTGGAGCACCTCGACCTCGAGGAGGGCTTTGTCAGGGTGACGGGAAAAGGCAATAAAACCCGCCTGGTCCCGGTCGGCGGCAAGGCGCGTGCCGCTGTCTCGGATTATCTCCACAACGAGCGACCCAGCCTCGTAAAACCCAAAACCTCATCGTGGGTATTTCTGAGTATCCGTGGGGGGAAACTCAGCCCGGAGCGGGTGCGCGAGATCGTCAAACAGCGGGCGGCGGCTGCTGGAATTGAACAGACGGTTTACCCGCATTTGCTGAGGCATTCCTTTGCGACCCATCTGCTGCAGAATGGGGCCGATTTACGTGTGATTCAGGATATGTTAGGCCATGCCGATATTGCGACCACCCAGATTTACACCCATGTGGACCAAAAGGGGCTGAAGTCGATGCACCGACAGTTCCATCCGAGGGGATGACGGATCTTCCGGGTGCGCATGGGATGTTGATTGATGGCTTTGAAATTTGGAGTTTGGAATTTGCCCTTTGGAGAGGTAATAGCTTTGTCCATGAATGTGCATCATTTGGAGCTGTTTTATTATGTGGCCAAGTATGAGGGAATAACCGCAGCCGTGAGAAAGATGCCCTACGGGATTCAGCAGCCTGCCGTGAGTGGCCAGTTGTTGCAGCTCGAAAAAAGCCTCGGGGTGAAGTTGTTCAACCGTCGGCCATTCAGTCTAACGAATGCTGGTGATCAACTCTATGATCATGTCTATCCGTTTTTTTCTCGTCTCGCGGATGTGGAGGAAAACCTGAAAGGAGGGGAGAGTAAGCACCTGAGGATCGCGGCTTCGGCGGCGGTGTTGAGGCACCACCTTCCCGAGCTGTTGGCCGATCTGCGCAAGGAGGTCCCGGGATTGCGTCTGACGCTGAAGGATGTGGAGCCCTCGGATGTGCACCACTGCCTGACCAACCAGCAAGCTGACTTGGCGGTCAGTGTGATCAATGCCCGACCAGGTGATGGTTTGCATGAGGTGGAGCTGTTGCACCTGCCCTTGATGTTGTTATTGCCAGAAGATCACTCGGCGGAGTCCTTGGATGACTTGCTCGAAGAGGGGGATCCGGAGGTGAAAATTCCCTTGGTGGGCTTGCCCAAACACGAAGCAATCAGCCAGTTGTTCCAACGTGGTGTGGATGGCCGTGAGTTAACCTGGCCGGTGGCAGTCGAGGTCGACTCGCTCGATGCCGTCCAGCATTTTGTCCGCTGTGGCTTTGGCGCCGGAGTGGCTTTGCGGATTCCGGATATGGTGATGCCTGAGGGGGTCAAGTCCATCGATCTGGACGGCTTTCCTCCACTGGTGATGGGGGTGGTTTACCAAGGGTCTTTGAAGCCGATTGCCACCCGTTTTCTGGAGGCTGCGGTTGATCGGGCCCAGGCCTTGGTCAAGAGCAAGTGAGCCCTGTATTCTTGTTTTCGAGTGAAAGGAATCCCCCGTATCTCTGTATTATCTCTTCAGATATGAGCGAATCCAAGTATTTGACCGATCCCGCTGTTGCTGCATCCTCCGGGGTGTCGCGTCGTCGTTTTGTCCAATCGACCGGAGCCCTGGGTTTGGGCGCCGGGGTAGCAGGCTTCCCTCACATCGTTGCCGCGCAGGGAGCCAACTCCGGAGGATCGACCAAGGTCTTGAAAGTCGGACTGGTCGGATGTGGCGGACGGGGGACCGGAGCGGCAAGTCAGGCGCTTCTGGCGGACCCCAATGTCGAACTGTGGGCGATGGCGGATGCCTTTGAGCCCCAGATAAAAAAATCATTGGCCAACCTGTCCCGTAAGTTTTCGGATCGGATCAAAGTCGCCCCTGCCCGTCAATTTGCAGGTCTGGACGGGTATCAAAAGCTGATGGACTCCGGGGTGGACGTGGTTCTGTTGACTGCCCCTCCCGGGTTCCGGCCCAAGCATTTGGAGGCCGCTGTGAATGCCGGAAAACACATCTTCGCCGAGAAACCGATGGCTGTCGATATGGCGGGAGTCAAGTCGGTGCTGGCCTCTGCCAAACTGGCTCAGAGCAAAGGTATATCGATCCAGCATGGTTATTGCTGGAGGTTTGCTCCAGCCGTTCGGGAAGCCTATAAACGCGTGCTCGACGGCGAACTCGGCCGGGTGATCTCGGTCTATGGTAATTTTTTAGTCAGCCCGCCGAAGCCAATGAAACCGGATAGCAGTCGCAAGCCCGAGTGGTCGGATGTCGAGTGGCAGGTTCGGAACTGGATGGGCTTCGAATGGCTGTCCGGAGGGCCGCTGATTGAACAAGCCGTGCATTCCATTGATAAGATGGCTTGGGCAATGGGTGATGTGGCTCCGATCGCAGCGGTTGCCTCTGGGGGCCGTAGCCAGCGTCAGGATAGTGGCAATACATACGACCACTACAACATTGCCTATGAATATCCCAATGGGACGATTTGTCATATTGCCCAGCGCCAATACACCAAAACCCACAGCGAGGTGGTCGACCGGGTCTTCTGTGAAAAAGGACGGATGGTGGGGCCGGGCCGTCCGATGTTTTATGATGCTGCAGGTAAAGCGATCTGGCGTTACAGGGGGCAGAATGAAAATATGTATCAGGTGAGCCATAACGAGCTTTTTGCCGCTATCCGCGCAGGTAAGATCATCAATACCGGGGAATACATGGCGAACTCGACCGCTCTCGGCTTACTTGGACGGGAGGCTGCCCATACCGGGAAGCGATTGACGTGGAAGGCCCTGATGGAGAGCGACGACGATTTGGCTCCGGATTCCTTGAAGTGGGGGGATTCCCATAAAGTTCCGGGGGTTCCCATTCCTGGACGGGGCTAAATCCCAGATCCTTTTTTGAAACGCTGCTTGGATTCTTACAGCATAGGTTTCATAACAAAAACACCCCCGGTCTGTGTCGGCAGACCGAGGGTGTGTTATTTATACCAATGAGAAAAAGTAACTGGTAGTCTTTTCGAATTGGTTTTGTTTTTTGAGTTGGCTTAGATGAAATCAACGATGACGTCATCCAGCGCATCCAGAAGCTCCTGCATGCTGGCTTCCGTTTCGTTACCCATATTGGAAATACGGAAGGTGCTCCCTTTGATTTTTCCATAACCGCCGTTGAGCAGCAGGTTGTATTTCTGGCGCACGGCTTTGATAAACCCGGGCACGTCGAGCCTGCCGTCGGTGTTGTCGATCGTGGTCAGGGATTTTGACTGATACCCTTCCGGGGCGAAGTTCTTGAATCCGTGTTTTTCCATCCAGGCGTGCACCATACCGTTGAGCTTTTCATGGCGGGCATAGCGTTGCTCCAGCCCTTCCTCCATGATGCTGTCGACTTTTTGTTTCAGTGCGTAAAGCAGGGAGACGGCGGGTGTCGATGGGGTGTTGTTTTTTACCGCATTTTTTTCAAATTCGACAAAGTCAAAATAATAGCCACGTCCCGGAGTCTGGGATGCCCGCTCGAGTGCGGCCTCCGAGATCGCAAAGACGGCCAGTCCGGGCGGCAGTGCCAGAGCTTTTTGCACGCCGGCCAAGACGACATCAATGCCTAGCTTGTCCATCTCCACAGGCACGGCTGAGAGCGAAGACACCGTGTCAACGACCAAGAGGACGTCCGGGAACTCATTGACCACGGCAGCGATGCCCGCCAGATCATTCATCACGCCGGTTGATGTCTCATTGTGCACCAAGGTCACGGTATCGAACCCTCCCTCGGCAAGCTTGCTTCGCACCTGCTCGGGGTCGATGGCTTCTCCCCATTCAACTTGGATCTTTTCCGCTTCCTTGCCGCAACGCTGGGCTACGTCGAACCACTTGTCGGAGAATGCTCCACAGCAAAGGTTCAGCGCCTTTGTTTGTACCAGGTTGCGAATCGCTCCTTCCATCACACCCCATGCGGAGGATGTGGAGAGGTAGACCGGGCGTTCGGTCCCGAGGATGGGTTTCAGGCCGGGCTGGATGCTGGAGTAGAGGGATTCAAAATCGGCTCCACGGTGGCCCATCATCGATTGGCACATGGCTTCATAGGTTTCCGGGGCAATATCCACCGGACCGGGGATAAACAGCTTGGGTAATGTGTTTTGTGACATCGCGCGGCGATAGTCCCCAGATCGCGCCATTTGTCAAAGCCAGACATTGTCACAATGGGCTTTGAGTAATACCAAGTAGTCATTCACCCGGAACTCTCATGGATCACGCAGTGCTCTTCCAAATACCTCAACAATGATCAATCGTCTCGTCTGTTTTGCGGAGTGGTATAAGTCATTGATGGGTCGATCATGAGGAGAAATGTGGACAAGAAATGGAAAATAGAAGTTGTAAGAACTGGGTCTCAGTGATAAATCACGGTTAGTTTTCTGATAGGTTTGTTTTGGTTGACCTCTAAGTGATTAAATAATGAATGCGTTAAAGCGTCTTGTGTTGCTGGGGTGGGTGCTACCCGCCTGTGTTTTGTTGGTATCGTCGTGTGAAGATGAACAGCTGGTGGCTGAAAATCAGAAGCTACGGCAGGAGTTGAGCGATCTGGAAAAGAAAGTGGATTTGCTGAAAATCAATGCGGGGGAAGACCCCGGAGATCAGACCGCTGCAATTAAAAAGGCGAACGAGGAGCTGGAACAGGCGATGGAAACCATCAAGCGCCTGGATGAAGAAAAAGCTGAACTCGAGTCCAAACATGCAGCAGCGGAGAAAGACTTTCGGGATTACCAGAAAAAGTACCGTATTGAGTAGAGCCCGTGTGAATGTAACCAGAGGAGAATTTTTATTATGTTGAGTGATTTATTAACGAGTTCGCGTGGGCCGGGGGTGATTGGCACCTTGTTGGCCCTGATCGTTTTGTTGGGCTTTGGGGGCCTGTTTCTGTTTGTCGTGGACGACACCGGCCCCTTTCAGGGTGACAGTCTGGCAGGGCAAATAAAAATGAAGAAAAAGGCGATCGTGGCCAGGCAAAAGGAGATCGTCTATTGGAATGAAGCTGCGGTAGAATATGAGCAACGCCGGCAACAGAAATCAACCTTGGCTCAGGTTGAGCGGAAGGTGAAGCAGGCGTTCAAGGATATTGAATGGGGCAAGCAGGAGGTTGCGCGTGAACAAACCGAGATCTCAGACCTTCAGAAGGCTGTCGAAGCATACAAAAAAGAATACCGGATCGTTGAGCGGGAACGTGCCGTGGGGGAAAAACTTGAGTCGTTTACGACCAAATCAGGGAAGACCTATGAACGGGTGACGATCAAAGAGGTTTCTCCTCATGAGATGAGGTTCAGTCATAAAAACGGCAACAGTGGCGTGCATTATGAGGAGCTGCCCGACGATCTTTATGATCGCTTTCAGTTTATCAAGGAGGACGCTGAACTAACTGAGGCCAAGGCGCAAAAACAAATTGATATCAGTAAAACCGGAGGAGAGCGCTACAGGATTTCCAAGGAGATCATGGACCGGAGGAATAAGATCAGCCAAAACAAGGAAAACATCAGCCGCTGGCAAATGGAGATCCAACGCAAAGAGTCTGAAATCGCTTCAGGT
The DNA here is from genome assembly GCF_013391475.1 of Oceaniferula marina. Taxonomy (NCBI): domain Bacteria; kingdom Pseudomonadati; phylum Verrucomicrobiota; class Verrucomicrobiia; order Verrucomicrobiales; family Verrucomicrobiaceae; genus Oceaniferula; species Oceaniferula marina. The sequence goes on from NZ_JACBAZ010000006.1 coordinate 210,364, forward strand.
GAAGTGGCAATCCAGTCCGCCGAAAATAAGGCCCAACATTATCGTGAACTTTATGCCGCAGGCCGCCGGGGCTTGACTCTCGATAGCGCTAAAAAACAGGAACGCAAGGCCGATCTCTACAGAAAGCGGAATGTGGCAGCTCGGACCCTGATCTCAACTAATCGACGAAACATCAGCTCGGCCACTTCAAAAAACCGTAAGTTGGAATCTGAGGTGAAGCAATATACCCGCGAGTTGAAACAACTGAATTAGAGATCCCTGTAGGATGAAAAACCCATTGATGGCAGACGATTCAAGCGGCATCATCACTATGCTGGTGGGCGTGATTGTGTTGGTCTTTGTTGCGCTTGGGTTTACGGTGATCGCTGATTTGAATTGGAAGCAGTGGTTCGAGACCAATAACAGGGGACTGGCTGCTGAAAAAGATGCATTGCAACGGCGCATCAACCGTAAGGAAATTGAGATTCAGCAGCACCATCACAGGGAGGCGTTGATCGAAACCCACAGAGAACAAGGTGAAGAGCTTCAGGACCTCAAGGCTCAGCTCACTGCGGCCGGGGCTGAGGCGAAGCTTTTGGTTCAGATGATCGAGGACGAAAAGGAAACCATCACCTTTTTACAGAAGGAAAAGGATGCCTATCGACTTCAATACCGTGAGCATGCCAGAGCGGCCGCTGTCGGGAAGACTTACCCGCTGTTGTCGACCCGCTTGGGTAAAAAATACACAGGGGTTCGTATTCTGGAGGTCAACCAGTTGGGGGTGGCTATCTCTCATGACCACGGAGCCGCCCGTCTCGGGTATCGCGACATGCCCGATGACTGGCGTCAGAATTTTATGTTCACAGCCCGGGAGGTCGCCAAGGCCAAATTGGAAGATCAGCGTCGCGTCGCCCAACAGAGTAGAAAAATGGAAGAACGCAACCGGGTCATTCGCAATTGGCAGAAAAATCAATCGAAGATGAGTGAGATTGCATCCCTGCGAACGAAAATTGCGTCCGTCAGCATGCAGCTGTCCAGTTCCAGAACCGAGGCCAGGATTGCTCGAAACAAAGTGCGCTATCAGGAGAACCTGCGTCTCAGCCGGACCTACGCCAGATCCTCCTACAGCTACCGGCGGTACAACGATTCAACCGGGGGCTATTACACATCAAGTTACCGCCCCCGCTACCGGATTACCTCGAGTGGTAGCAAATCCGTCCCCGGTAGTTTGGAGACTTGGGAACAACGTGCCGTCCGCTACGAACGCATGGTCGCCAGCTATGAAGCCAAGTTGGTGAATCTGAGAGCCCGTCTGTCATCGCTCGACCCCAGCTATGACCTACCCGAACGGGTTCCGGCTAATTGATGGGCTCGACGAAGCCCGTCACCAGTGACCTTGTGTCCAAGGCTCGTCGACTTGCAATACTTGAAACGCTAACTCAAAGCCGACTCAAACCGGCCGAGCTCTGCCGTTTCATGGTAGGGGGAAGCCTCATGGATCACGTAGGGTATTCCCCAATACCTCATCCCATCATCAGCCGTCTGTTTTGTTGATTGCACATCTCTGTGACAGTACTCCCACTTTTGATGTTGCTCAGTTAGGATTTGGCTTTATGTTGCTAAATCCGTGCCGAATGATCCTGAGGTTGGCTGGATTACCTGCCTATGGTATCAATGAAAAAAGCAACTTCCAGATTAACTCCCAGATTAACTCCCAGATTAACTCCCAGATTAACTCCCACATTAACACCCACAGTAAAAACAGAATAATGAAAACGAAGATTCATACACTAAGCCTAGGGCTGGCAGCAATGCTCGCGACTCCAGTAGTTACGCCTCTGTCGGCGGATGAAATAATCCACGATGGTGAGTTCCAATTCCTCAGACAGCAGTATGGGGAGAAATGGGACAAGGAAGATAAGGAAATTGATCAACAACTGGCCGCGATTCGTGAAAAGAACGGAGGCAAGCGACCAAACATCCTCTATATACTCATCGATGATGTGAGCTTCGGCCAGATGGGGGACCCGAAGATGAATTATGTGATGGGGATTAAAACACCTAGCATTAACAAGTTTTCGGATGAGAGTCTCAACCTGATGCGGATGTACACCGAGCCATCGTGCACCCCGACTCGTGCCGCCTTTTTAACCGGACGTCACCCGGTGCGTTCAGGGATCAAGGAAGTCAAAGTCGCGCTGGTGGGAGAAGGCTTACCTGCCAATGAGGTGACCATTGCGGAGGTTCTTAAGTCTGCCGGCTATAACACCGCCCATGTCGGTAAATGGCACCAGGGAGACATCGAGCAGGCATATCCGCACAACCAAGGGTTTGACTATGCGGCTTTCCCGCTTCACCAGCAAGTGCAACTCACGGTGATGACGCCTGAATCTGCCAAGGCAGGAAACCAGTTCGGTTATAACCGCTCGCTTCAAAATGGAGCCTTCGAACTCGATAAAAAATTCCGCCCATTCGGGCTGGTCACGGGGGTGGAAGCCAAAGCCGGGGGTAAGGCTGTCGAAGTTGATCTCAAACCCGGCGAAGAGTGGACCCACGCCCACTATGTAAAAATGAACGAGCGCTACCAACGCCAGATCCTTGAACAAGTCGATGCCCTCGCCGCAAAGGATGAGCCGTTCTTTCTTCAATACTGGCCACTCTACCCGCTCAACTTTGTCTTCGACGAAAACCCGGAGTCGCTGAACGGCGGCTTTCATGCGGAAAAATTGCAACTGCTCGACGGCTGGATCGGTGAGTTACTCGAACAGCTCGAAAAAACAGGAGAAGCCGATAATACCATCGTTGTGTTCATGGCGGACAACGGGCTCATGTACCACTACGAAGGCCCATCCGGACTCAGCCAGCTTATCTACCGTGGCGGTAAAACCAACCACCTTGAAGGAGGTGTCCGTGTGGATGCCTTTGTGCGCTGGCCGGGTGCTGTCAAACCAAAGAGCTATGCCGGTGATATTGTTCACGTTTCCGACCTCTTCACCACCTTCGCCCGTGTGGCCCAGGCTACGGAGCACATCCCGACGGACCGCGTGATTGATGGTATCGATCAGACGGCGCTACTGCTCAAGGGGGAGCATCACGGTCGCCGCGATTACGTCTACATCTACGAGAATGAGCTTCTTCGTTCCATTGTGAAACAGGAATACAAAATGCACATGCCCGCTCCTGGCGTTCCTGGTGCTGCGGCTCCGGTGTTCAACATATTCCGCGACCCCCGCGAAGAACACGCTCAGATCGGGACCGCCCTCTGGTCCGGCGCCAGCTTTCAGGATATGGCCAAACGCCACGCACTAACCATTGCCAAATACCCTCATAACAAACTCGGCAAGGGTAAACCCTACGAAGGTATTCAAAACCTCCGACCCGAATCCAAGGAAACGGTCGAAACCTTCATGTCTTGGCACCCGAAAAAGAAATAATACCAAGTAGTAAAACAGACGGGACGATAGCCGAGATGAATGAGTTCTTAGGTAAGGCGCAACGAAGGAATGGTGCGGGCTATGCAACCGACGCGCAACAACGGTAAAATCTAAAAGATTCAGTGCTCCCTTGCCATTCAGCTTGCTGACTGACTCATCATCTTAAACTCAAACCATTCTGCCAATTTAACTGGGAGAATGGTATTATCCCTGATAAACTCGGGTCACTCGGGGCGTGATCCCTGTGAGAATCGCCCAAGGAATGGTTCTGGCTTTTGGTGCCAATTCACTGACCAGAATGTGTTCTCCAAAAAGCTCCACCTCATCACCGCTTTCACATGCAGCAAGCGCTGAAACGTCCACCATGATCTGGTCCATGGTCACGCGCCCCAACACCGGGCATCGTTGCCCACGAATCATAACCTCAGCACCCTGGTTGGAAAGCTGCTGTGGATAGCCGTCACCATAGCCGATCCCGATCGTGGCCACCTGGGTGTCGTGGTCTAACACCGTGTCCCGGCCATACGAAATCCCTTGCCCGGCCGGTAAGGTGCGCACCAGTGACACTCTCGATTTTAAACTCATCACCGGCTTGAGCTCGCTCTGGAATGATGGCAGGGGAGCGATGCCATACAGCATCAGCCCGGGACGGTAAAGGTTGGTCGTATCGCTCTGGTAGACTAACAATCCAGCGCTGTTGGCCAGATGGCGGTAAGTAAAAGCATCCACCCCCAGCGATTCAACCAAGCTGTCGAATTGCTTGAATTGTGCCAAAGTGAATGCCTCATCTTCGTCAGCCGATGGGAGATGGGAACCGATCCCTTCGATCATCAGATGTGGATACTGATGCCAGAGCGACATCACCTCCGGCAGGGCATCCGGGAGAAATCCACCCCGGCCCATACCGGTATCCACGGTCAGGTGCACTGGCAGTGGCGCCTGGCCGCTTTCTTTGGCGAGATCGTTGAAATGTCCGGCCTCATCCAGGGTGGAAATACTAGCGGTCCAGCGCTGGCTAACGATTTCTTCACGTTCGGCCGGGCTGGTTGGCCCGAGCAGGTAAATCCGGGTGGCAATCCCGGCATGCTTGAGCCGTCGTGCCTCGATCACACTGGCAACACCAAAGTAGTTCGGGCGCTCGGATTCAGGTAACGCCTCCAGCGCTTCGGCGATGGTCTCCATCCCGTGCCCATAGGCTCCCGCTTTCAGGATGGCCATCATTTCACCCTTGCTGTAGTCTCGGGCGACTCGGTAATTATGCCTCAGGTGCTCGAGCTTGACTTCCGCCCATGCACGGGGAGGAGAAACCGGAGGTGTAGCGATGTTTGCCGGATGGCCGGTAGTGTCGGATGATTGCACGCCATGACTATAGAAGCAGATGATGAATTCCCCAACCTTAAATATCAATCACGTCGATCGAAGCAAAAGGCTGAAGGTTTTCTTCAGACTTGGCGTATGTCTCCAAATGAAATGCTTGATGTGCTACGGACTCAAAAGGCGAGGGATGATACTTACCCGTGCCATGCTCCTTGCGCTCAGCCTGGGGGGCGGGGCCTTGGCAACCGCCGAAACTGCCAAAACCGCCGAAACCGCAGCAAACCAGCAGGGCACCACGGCCGACAACAAGCTACCCGCCAAGGTCTTTGCCGATTGGCTCCTGCAGGATGCCGGGCCAAATCATCAAATCAATTTTGATCAGCCCTCGGAGAAGGAAAAAAAGTTGGTCGCTGATGCCCTTGCCGATTGCCGCAATCCACCGACAGTGGAGATGGACCGACTTCGCGAAGCCTACCTGCTCGCCTGTCAGCAACGTCGGCGTGAGCGATTGCAGCTCCTCGCGAAGTCCTCACCCCGCTTTGTATTTGTAAAACAACGTCCCTTGTCCGGCTCGTTCTACGGCTACACCGAGGGCCAGTCCGACGCCCAGAACGAGAGCAATTTCCGGCCGGGCGGGGAACTCTGTGTGTGGTCGATGGATGAGGCCTACGGTTCGGTAACAACCCTGCTCAAAGACCCCGGCGGCGTAATCCGTGATCCCGAACTGTCATTCGATGCCAAACGCTTGCTCTTCTCCTGGAAGCGTTCGCATCGCCAGGATGATTATCATTTGTATGAAATGGATTTGGACTCCCGAGCCATCCGCCAGTTGACCCATGGCCTGGGTTTTGCCGATTACGAAGGCCGCTATCTGCCGGACGGCGATATCGTATTTAGCTCCACCCGGGGCATCTCGACCATCCCGTGCTGGTGGACCGAGGCCAGTAACCTCTGGCGCTGCGATAAAGACGGCAAGTTCATGCATCGCCTCGGCTATGATCAGGTGACCACCAATTTCCCCTCGTTACTTGATGATGGACGGATCATCTACACCCGTTGGGATTACAATGACCGCGGTCAGACCTTTCCCCAGCCGCTTTTTGTGATGAACCCTGATGGAACCAAACAAATATCCTATTACGGCCTGAATTCTTGGTTTCCCACCACCATCAACCACGCCCGCGAGATCCCGGGCTCGGGTGGAAAACTGATTGCCATTCTCCATGGCCACCATACCCACCAGAAAGGAAAACTCGCACTGGTGGATCGGAGCCGTGGTGTGGACGAGGGCAGGGGGGTTACCATGCTCGCCCCGGTGCGCGAGGCTACTCCCGTCATCGTGGACGCCTATGGCCAGAAAGGTGACCAGTTCCAATACCCGTATCCCCTCAGTGAGGATGAATTCCTCGTCACTTACGACCCCCTCCCGGGAGGCAACCGCGCCTACCCGCGGCCGTTCGGGATTTACTGGATGAACGCCTCCGGAGAGCGTGAGTTGTTAGCCTCCGATGATCGCATCCACTGCAAGCAGGCATTTCCGCTGGTTCCACGGAAAATGCCGCGGGCGATTCCTTCGATTGTTGATCACCGGAAATCCACCGCCCGTGTGTTTATGCAAAATGTCTACGCAGGGCACGCCCTCAAGGGTGTAAAAAAAGGAGCGGTCAAAAAAATCCGGGTCGTGGAAATGAAACTGCGTGCCGCCGGTGTCGGTAGCTCATCATCCAGCGGACCCCACAGCAGAGCCATGATCAGCACGCCGGTCGCCGTGGGGAATGGCTCCTGGGATGCAAAAATGATCCTGGGGGACGTCCCTGTCCATGAGGATGGCTCAGCCTACTTCGAAGTCCCCGCCAAACGTCCCATCTATTTCCAGGCACTGGACGAAAAGAATCGGGCGATCAATACCATGCGCACCTGGGCAACTCTGATGCCGGGGGAAATGATGTCTTGTGTCGGCTGCCACGATAAACAACATGACGCCCCGGTGAACCTCGGCCATTCGCTGGCCTTGCGTGGCGGACTGCAGAGCCTGAAGCCCTTTTATGGACCTGCGCGTGGGTTCAGTTATGCTAAGGAAATTCAGCCGATCTGGGATGCCAAATGCGTTTCCTGCCACGACGGTCAACAGGCGATCTCTCTGAAAGCCACCGCCCGCAGTATGAAAAAAGAAAAACGACTCTGGGCCGAAAGTTACTTGAACCTGCTCCAGATCAAACCCTCCGGCGGGAATGCGGCCCAAGCCCGGGTCGATGGCAAATACGTCAAGTGGCTGGGCTCCCAGTCCGAGCCCACACCCCAGCCGGCATACTTGCGTAGCTCGATTAATTCCCCCTTGATCAAGCTCCTCGAAAATGGCCACCACGATGTCCGCATGACCCGTGAGGAAATGGATAAAATTTCCGCATGGATCGATCTCTATGTCCCCTACAGCGGTCAGTACCCGGAAGCGGGGGATTGGAATAAAAAGGAGAAAAAGAAATACGCTCATTTTCAAGCCAAGCGCGACTACATGCGTGAGTTTGACCGCCTGAGCCGCCAGGCGTTGATTCGCTCACAAGGCGTCTCCGGTAAGGTTCCCGAAAACCGGGAAACGGAATATTTTGCCTTCAGCCGCCAATATGCCCCGGAGTCCGTTGCCCGCTTCGAACAGCAACTGGTCCGCTATCAGGCGGAAATGGAAAACACCTACCGCAACCTTGCATACAACCCGGACGCCAGACCGGAAGCCTTCAGCTACCCCCACGCATCCAGTAACTCCGAGTGCCGGGGAGAATCCCGCTTCCTCGCCGGCAATGCCATCGACGGAGATAGACGAAACACCAAACATCAACAATTCCCGTCATGGGGGCCGGATCGAGCCGATCACGTAAACACCCCATGGATCAAACTTGATTTCGGGCGCGAGGTGGAGGTCGATAAGGCCGTCCTGCTGCTCCGTGCCGATTTCCCTCACGATACCACCTGGCAGCGTGGCCGCCTGGATTTCTCCGACGGCAGTCATATCGACCTGGAACTTAAAGCGACTGCCGATGCGCAAAGCCATGCCTTCCCGAAACGCACCATACGCTGGGTCAAGTTCACCGGACTCGATGCCCGCAACCCGGAGGGCTGGGCCGCGCTCAGTGAGATCGAGCTTTGGGGTCGCCATAAGTGAGGGCTTGCATCCGCCACGACTTCCCCTTAAATGAGCGCACAAATCATGATGTTCGACGCAAAAAAACTTACCGATGACCAGATTGCCTCCATTCAATCTTGGGCTGCAGATGGAGACCAGCTGGCCGATATCCAGAAACGCCTGGAGCAGGAATATGAATTCAAGCTCACCTACATGGATACCCGTTTTCTGATCCTTGACCTTGGGATCGAACTCAGAAACCTGGAGGAAGAGGCCGCCGCCGATGCCGACCAAGAGGAGGATCCAACAACGCCTCAAGAAGGGGAATTGACCGAAGACGATCTCGAAATCATGCCCCCTCCAGCAGGTGGCCCTGTCCGCGTGACGGTCGATGAAATTGCCCGCCCCGGCGTGATGGTCAGTGGTCGCGTCACCTTCCCTGATGGCCAGGGGGGTGGATGGTACGTCGATGAAATGGGCCGCCTCGGTATCGACCCTGATACCGTAGGATACCGCCCGAGTGAAGCCGATCTCGTCACCTTCCAGCGCGAACTCCAATCCGTTATGGAAAGACACTAACACCGCACCCCCGGTAGGGAGGATTGGCCTCAATCCTCCGCGCCTTTCCCGCCTCAATCCTCCGCGCCTTTCCCGCCTCAATCCTCCGTGCCTTTCCCGCCTTAATTCCCTCCCTCCACCGATTGCCTCCCATTCACCCAGTAGCTATTGTTTCACCTACTGATTCACTGACCACCTGACCATGATCTTTTTTTCCAAGTGCCACACCCGGATCGCTCTCGTTGCCGTGGCGGCTATGATAACGGCGTCGTTCCATAGCACGCAGGCCGCCACCGAAGCCGATGCCCGCGCCATTACCCAGGCATTTGACAAGTCCTACCGCGCGTGGACCGCAGAAATGAAGCTGGCCGCTGCCGCTGGATCCGCCCATGTGGCGGCAAAAAAACGCCCGGACGCCGCTGCCGCATCGAAACGACTCAAGTCGCTCATCAGTAAGGATCTCGCCAAGGACTGGACCCTGGACTACGCCGCCTGGTTACTCGAAAATGACACGGCCCTGACGCCGGAACATCAACGCGCTTTGCTCGATGCCGTAGAAAAGAACCACGTCAAGAGCCCCCGACTCGGCCGTTTTTGTATGGGCCTGATCTATCTGGACCAAGGTGCAGAATTACCCAAACCCGGCCAGCCCCCGGTCCGCACCCGTGGCATGAATTTACTTAAACGAGTGAAAAATGAAAACCCGGACCCGAAAGTCCAAGGCCAAGCGTCGCTGGCACTTTCCATGATGCTCGCATCACTCGGAGACGACCCTCGCATTATGCAAGGGCGGATCAAAAACCTGCGGGAGGCCATTATCAAAAGTGCCGAAATCCCAGTGGGGGAACTCACCGTTGCCCAAATTGCCGAAGATGAACTCTACAAAATTAAACACCTGACCAAAGGCCGTCTGGCTCCGCCCATTCAAGGAGTCGACTCCGGGGGGCGCGCCATGCAGCTCGCCCAATTTAAAGGCAAGGTCGTGATGCTCGTGTTCTGGTCGAGCTGGGATGCCGAGACCGCCGTAATGCAGCGCCTCCTCGAAGGCTTGCGGAAAACCACCCAGTCGAATCTCGGGAAACCCATCGAAGTCATCGGCGTCAACCGTGACTCTCGACAGAACCTCCGCACCCTCGAAGCCGACGGACTGGTTACTTGGAAAAATTTCTCCGATCAGACACAGAAAATAGCCAACGACTATCGCGTGGCCACCTGGCCATACTGTCTGGTTCTCGACCAACAGGGGGTGATTCGCTACCGCGGCAACGTCGGCGCTCTTGCCAACGCCGTTGCCAACGACCTGATCCTCCGCACCAAGCCGGACGCCGAAACCAAACCCGCCGGCCTCTAGTCTCCGATTCGGAGCTATGATGGACCAAATAGGGAAGGGTGGGCTGCTCATCTACCGTCTCCCAATTATGCCATAAGATATTTCGACTGAGCTTGACCTAGTCAGCTTGCTCGATTAAACGAGCAGCGCTATGTTTGAAAACATTCCTCAAGCCGCGCCGGATCCCATCCTGGGATTGACCGAAGTTTACAATGCAGATCCGAACCCCGAGAAGATTAACCTTGGTGTTGGGATTTATCAGGACGAGCAGGGTAAAACCCCTGTTCTGACGTCTGTGAAACGGGCTGAGGATTTGATTTTGAAACAGGAGCAATCCAAGAGCTACCTTCCCATTCCCGGCTCCCCGGACTACGCCAAGGCCGTACAAACGCTCCTCTTTGGAGAAGACAGCGCCCTGCGTTCTGAAGGTCGCCTGTTTACCGCACACACACCTGGTGGAACCGGAGCCCTGCGTGTTGCCGGGGAATTTCTCAAAACCAAGACCGATGCCGATACCGTTTGGCTCACCGTCCCCACATGGCCCAATCACGGACCCATCTTCCAAGCCGCTGGCATGAAAGTGGAAACCTTCGCTTGGTTCAACGCGGAGACCCATAGTTTCGATGCCGATGCCGCTCTGGCCGCTATCGAACAAATCCCGGAAGGGGACGTCATCGTCCTCCACGGTTGCTGCCACAACCCGACCGGTTGTGACCCGACTGCCGAGCAGTGGAGGCAGATTGCCGAAGCCGTAAGCCGCCGCGGTCTGATGCCCGTCATGGATTTTGCCTATCAAGGGTTTGCCACCGGAATTGAAGAAGACGCCGTCGGCCTTCGTATCGTCGCTGAAGTTTGCCCGGAACTGATTATCTGCAGCTCGTTTTCCAAAAACTTCGGCCTCTACCGTGAGCGCACCGGAGCCGTCACCTTTGTCACCAAAGATGCCGATACCCAGGGCCGCCTCGCAAGCCAGGCCAAACTCGTTGTCCGCACGAACTACTCCAACCCTCCTTCACACGGTGGATCCATCGTCGCTACCATCTTCAGTGATCAGGAACTCATCGCCCAGTGGCATGAAGACCTGAAGGAAATGCGCGAACGTCTCAACGGCATGCGCAGCCTACTCGTCAGCAACATGGCGAGCCTCCAATCCGCGCGTGATTTCTCCTTCGTTGAACAACAACGCGGGATGTTCTCCATGCTCGGACTGAGTAAGGAACAAGTCGCGGAGATGGGAGAAAAGCACTCGATCCACATGGTTGGATCCAGCCGAATCAACCTGGCCGGGCTCAGCACCTCGAATATTGAGCGCTTCTGCCAAGCCCTCGCTTCCGTCCTCTAAACAACACAAAGAACCAACCTTTTTGATGCCGCGCTTCCAATCTGGGAGCGCGGCATTTGTTTACCCCCCAAAAAATTCCAACAAACTGCCGGTTGACTCCACCCAAATCACCCGTAGCATAAACACCTCAGTCTTCCATCTTCTATCTTCCATCTTCTATCTTCTATCTTCTATCTTCTATCTTCTATCTTCCATGTCTATTCTCTTATCTCCTCTGACCGTCGGCGCCTGGAACCTGCCGAATCGACTGATCATGGCCCCACTTACCCGCTGCCGCGCCAGTGAAGGCCGCGTCCCTAATGCCATGATGGCTGAATACTACGCCCAACGGGCGAACGCAGGACTCATCATCGCCGAAGCCACCGCAGTCACCCCGATGGGTGTCGGCTACCCCAACACTCCCGGTATTTGGTCGGATGACCAAGTAGAGGGGTGGAAACTCGTCACCGATGCCGTTCATCGCGCCGGTGGGCGAATCGTTCTGCAGCTCTGGCACGTTGGTAGAATCTCAGACCCCGTCTACCTCGATGGCGCATTGCCCGTCGCGCCGAGCTCCGTCACACCCTCAGGTCATGTCAGCCTGATTCGACCCAAAAAAGCCTTTGTCACTCCGCGAACACTTGAGCTCGATGAAATCCCGGCCATTATCGAAGCCTACCGCAAGGGAGCGGAAAATGCCAAACGTGCCGGATTCGATGGCGTCGAGCTACACGGAGCCAATGGCTACCTGCTTGATCAGTTTCTTCAAGACAGCACCAATCAGCGCACCGATGCCTACGGTGGCCCGATAGAAAACCGGGCCCGTCTCATGCTCGAAGCTGTGGATGCGGCCATCAGCGTCTGGGGTGCTGACCGTGTTGGTCTTCACATCGCTCCACGCTGTGACGCTCACGATATGGGAGACTCCGACCCCGAAGCCACCTTTAGCTATGTAGCGCGTGAAATGGGCCGTCGCAATATCGCCTTTCTCTTTGCCCGGGAAGGAAAAGGGGACCCCTATCTCGGCCCCCAACTCAAAAAGGCATTTGGCGGCGTATTTATTGCCAATCAACAACTCGAATTTGACGAAGCCGAAACCATGATCAGGGAAGGGGAGGCCGATGCCATCGCCTGGGGGCAGCGCTACATTGCCAACCCGGACCTCGCCGCTCGCCTCGCTGCAGGGGCCGAACTCAACACCCCGGACCCTGACACCTTCTACGGCCAAGGCCCCAAAGGATACACCGACTACCCCACACTCACATAAGCACAGCCCCCCCATATCTCCCTGTCGTGCCCAACCTCATATCTCCCTGTCGCGCAAAGCCTCCCATAAAGTAGGACAGGATTCCATCCAATAGTGTTCGGCATGCTCTGATGGCGGTATGTGACAAAAGTGTCACTTGTACATTTTAACATATTTTGCTTTAATCCTTCGCGTGGAACCGGGAAGGAAAGCCAAGCCTGATATTAGTCAGAATCAACTCCAGAGCT